>JALOSO010000259.1 GCA_025458385.1 Paracoccaceae bacterium
AACTTCATTCCGCACACCCAGGCCGTGACGACATGGGGCGGCGTGAAACTGGGTGATAGGGTCAACTTGGAGATTGACACCATGGCCCGCTACGTAGCGCGATTGCGCGAATGGGGGCAGTAATGGATCCGGATGTCGAAGCCGCTCTGTATCTAGCCGGTGTCTTCGGGCTCGGCATCGGCATTGGGTGGTTCCGGTGGTGGCCTGTGTTTTGGCTGGCGCTTATGATTGGTGCGGGGACAGCGATTGCCAATTTCATCTGGGCATCCCAAGCGACGGGTTATGGCGGCTTTGCGAATGGGCTTCTGTTCTTGACCGCGATTTACCTTTCAGCTGCCGTCGCTGTCGGCTTTGGCTTCGGACGAGGCTTGCAAAGGCTGCGCGCCCGCGCCGCTTCTCGTGGCCCTGCACCATGATGATCGGCCATAACAACGGCCCCGCCATGGACGCAGGCCTGTCCTACCGCACCCATTGCTGGAAGGCCGCGCGTGCAGCCCTGCTGCCCACCCTGCCTATCGAGGTTGTACGCCTGCGTGTCAAACGCGCGCAGGAGCTGGGACCGGGCGGCCAAACTGGACCAGATCGCAAAGGTGGGGCGGGTTGCCCTGGCAACCGCGCCCCTGATGCCCGGCATGCTGATGGCGGGAAACCAGATGCTTGATGCCGCGCATCCCGCCCCCGGCTGGCTTGACAGTTTTGCCGCCCAGACCAGGGCCATCCGCGCCGCCATTCCCGGCATTCCCGGTGACCGCGTCATCCTGATCGGCGATCATGGGATGGAGGCCGCATGGTGTGCCGCCGGGCGGCTGGCGGGCTATCTGCCCGCCGACCGCTATTTTTCGACGCCGTCGAGTTAAACCCGCAGCAACGGCTCATCCAGCCCTTGCGGTCTGTCTTCGCGTGATCCAGCGAAGAGCGACCACTTGGGCGCGATGAGCGGGCCGTGAAAGGCAATCAAGTCCTTATTCTGCCGGAACGCTTGCCGCCCCCTGACGCACCGCGCCAAGGTTCATTGCCATTTTCACGAAAACCACCGCGTAAAGGCCGATCACCACCAGCCCCACCCATTCAATCTTGAACGGCGTAAAGAAATAGGCCGCGACCAACCCCACCTGCAGCAGGAAGTGCAGCGGGTAATAGCCGCGCTTGCCCAACCGGTCGACCGTCCAGCCAAGGTTCGT
Source organism: Paracoccaceae bacterium (assembly GCA_025458385.1). Classification (GTDB taxonomy): domain Bacteria; phylum Pseudomonadota; class Alphaproteobacteria; order Rhodobacterales; family Rhodobacteraceae; genus JAAFHS01. The sequence continues at coordinate 1,182 of JALOSO010000259.1, forward strand.
CGCATAAAGCCGGATCAAACTGTCCAGCGAGTTCACCACAAACACCACACCCACACTGATCATCGCCCAGTTCAACCAGACCGGAATGGTGATCGCCTCTTGATGATAGATATACAGCACGCAGAACCACAGGCCCAAGGGCACCGCTGGCAGCACCACCATCGCGAACGCCAGCCGCCATGCCTTCATATGCCCCACGAAGCGCGCCACGAATTCGCCGATCATGATGCTCCATGCAAACCACCAGAACAGATAGAATTCGTGGTAATCGCTGATTGGCGTCGCAAAGCGGTGGATGTTGGCAAAATAATCCCCCAAGGCCGCCACATTCGCCAAAAGCCCGGCCAAACCCACGCCACTATAGACATAGGCCACAACCGCCAAAGCCGTGAAGGCCAGTATGCCAAAGCCCCATGTCGACAGGATCGCCAGCCATTTCATGAACGCCAGATGCGCGCTGGAATGCACCGAGATCAGCACCACGACCACGACCAGCGCCCAGACCGCCCATTGCGGCATAGCCGGCGCATAGGCCGGCAGGTTCACCATGAACAGATAGCCCGTAAACGCACATGTCGCGATCACTGTCAGGTTGTAGACCCATTTGATTACCGGAATCTGGAACACCTGCAATTTCGGCTCCAAAGCCACGAAGTAAAAGGTCGACACAAAATACATCAGCCAGACCAGCGGCCCCCACATTCCGAATTCCACCGCAAGCGGGTTGGCAAAGTCGTAAACCGGATCGCCCGCATAAACCGGGAATTCCGTCAGGGGCAGCATCACAAGACCCATGTCCAGCCCCGCGGTGAACAAAAGCGCCACAAAGGTGAAGGTGCCCGTCGGCGTGGCCCCCTGAACAGACCGGTTTCCCCAACCGATGATCACGAAAAGTGCACTCAGAAGTACGGCCACATAGGCCACACTGATGATAAGTGTCATGTCCTCTCTCCCATGCTGGTGTTCCGCCCGCTGCTGCGCGAACGGCCGATGCCGATGCTTTTGCGCGGGCTGCCATGTCAGCGGCCCCGCGCGTGATCAGTCATTATGGGCAGGGGTTGCATCCCCTGTCGATTTTTTGTTAATTGACCAGTCAATTAACTCAGATCAGAATACGACGCTTTGCCTGGGCAATACGACCACATTGCGCAAACCTACAGGCCCGCCGTTGCCACACCTGCCTGCCACTGGCAATCCGGCCCGCTGCGCGATATGGGATGCGTCAAAGCTGCTTTGGATGCCCTGCCATGACCGAACCTTTCGACTTCTCCGATGCCATCTCCTCGACCGAGGAGATCATCGAAGATGCCCGCAATGGCCGGATGTACATTCTGGTTGACCATGAAGACCGCGAGAATGAGGGCGATCTTTGCATCCCTGCGCAGATGTGCACCCCTGCCGCCATCAACTTCATGGCCACGCATGGCCGTGGCCTGATTTGCCTGACGCTGACCGGCCAGCGCATTGATGCCCTGAACCTGCCGCTTATGGCCTCCAAGAACTCCTCCCGGCATGAGACGGCCTTCACCACCTCGATCGAGGCGCGCGAAGGCGTAGAGACCGGCATTTCCGCCAAGGACCGCGCCCGCACCGTTTCAGTCGCCATCGACCCCACCAAGGGCCCCGCCGATATTGCCACGCCCGGCCATATCTTTCCGCTGCGCGCGCGTGATGGCGGTGTGCTCGTACGCGCAGGCCATACCGAGGCCGCCGTGGACATCAGCCGCCTTGCCGGGCTCAACCCATCAGGTGTGATCTGCGAGATCATGAATGATGATGGCACCATGGCCCGCTTGCCCGACCTGATCGCCTTTGCCCAACGCCATGGTCTGAAGATCGGCACGATCAGTGACCTGATCGCCTACCGCCGCCGCCATGACAACCTGATCAGCGAAAAGGCCGTGCGCAGCGTGACCTCTGCCCATGGCGGCGACTGGTTGATGCGCGTCTATGCCGATGAGACGCATGGCGATGAACATGTCGTGCTGTCCAAGGGTGATCTGTCCACCCCCGGCCCGGTGCTGGTGCGCGTCCACGCCCTGAACCCGCTGGAAGACGTGCTTGGAATCGGCGATGGCGGCGAGTTGCCCCGCGCCATGCGTGCGATTGCTGCCGAGGGGCGCGGTGTCGTCGTGCTGTTGCGTGACACGACGATGAAGCTGGTCACCCCCGGAGAACATTCGCCGCAAACCTTGCGGCAATACGGGCTTGGCGCGCAGATCCTGTCCTCACTCGGCCTGTCCGAGATCACGCTTGTCACCAATTCCGCCGCACCCAAGGTTGTCGGACTTGAGGCCTATGGCCTGACCATCGCTGGCACCCGCGCCATTCCAGAGGCATGATCCATGGCCACCGCTGAAACCCATTACACCCTGCCCCTGCCAAGCTTTGATAAACCCGTCAAACTGCTGATCGTCGTCGCCCCCTATTACAAGGACATCACCGATCAGATGGTTGCCGGCGCGCGTGCCACAGCAACCGCCTGCGGAGCCGAGGTCGAGGTGGTCGAGGTGCCCGGCGCGCTGGAGGTGCCTACGGCCATCGCCATGGCCGAACGTCAGGCGAAATTCGATGGCTATGTGGCGCTTGGCTGCGTCATCCGGGGCGAGACCACGCATTACGACACGGTGTGCAATGACAGCTCGCGCGCCTTGTCGCTGCTGGGCCTGCAGGGCGCCTGCATCGGCAATGGCATCCTGACGGTTGAAAACCGCGCGCAGGCCGAGGTGCGGGCGGATGCGGCGGGCCAGAACAAGGGCGGCGGGGCGGCGGCTGCAGCGCTGCACCTGATTGCGCTATCGCGCAAATGGGCAGGCAGCACCAAAGGCATCGGGTTCCGCGCATGACCGACAAAAAGCAAATGCGATCAGCCGCGCGGCTTTATGCCGTGCAGGCGCTGTTCCAGATGGAAGTCAGCGGCCAGACTGTGGAAGGCGTGGTGGCCGAATTTGAAACGCACCGCTTTGGCGAGGTGTTCGAAGAGGTTGAGATGGCCGAAGGCGATGTGGGCCATTTTCGTTCGGTGATCGACGGCGCGGTGAACTGGCAGGCCAAGATTGACCAGATGACCGACCGCGCCCTGGTGGCCAAATGGCCGATTGACCGGATCGATCCCGTGCTGCGGGCGCTGTTCCGCGCCGCCGGGGCGGAACTCGTGGGCATGCCTACGCCGCCCAAGGTTGCGATCAACGAATATGTCGATGTGGCCAAGGCGTTCTTCCCCGAGGGCAAGGAAGCCAAGTTCGTGAATGCCGTGCTGGATCATATGGCGCGCGAGGCACAGCCAGCGGCGTTTTGAACACTGCGCATCGGACGATTGCTGTCGTGCACGCGTACGCGCTTAATCGCTAGCAGACATTGGATCAGTGGTTCGCGCTGATCTGTGTCGCAAATCGATCTGGTACAGAACCTGTTCTGCACCAAACCGTTGCAATCTTTGGTGTTCGACCATCCCAAGCCTTTCAA
>JALOSO010000260.1 GCA_025458385.1 Paracoccaceae bacterium
ATTCGCACCGCCCTTGCGATGGCTGCGCTTGCTGCGACTGCGGTCGCGCTTGCGCCCCGTATCGCCACAGCCGATTGTGCCGATCTGGCGCTGGTTCTGGCGATTGACAGTTCCGGCAGCGTCGACGCCGCCGAGGATTCGCTGCAGCGCACCGGTTATGCTGCCGCATTCTCGGACCCGACGGTGCAGGCCGCGCTGCAGGCGGCAGGCGTTGTCGATGTTGCCCTTGTGCTGTGGGGTGATACGGAAATGTCCCCGCAGGTCTTTCCCTGGCAACGGATCGCCGGCCCCGCCGATGTGGGCGCGGTCGTCTCCACGCTGCTGCAGGCCCCGCGGCGGGTCACCGGCAATACCGGAATTGGCAGTGGCGTGATGGCGGCCCTTGATCTTTTGTCGGCGCATTGCGGTCTGCGGCAGGTGATCAATGTCTCGGGTGACGGGATCGAATCGCAAAGTCCGACAGCCCGGCGGCATGTGACACTGGTGGCGGCGCGGGCGCGGGCGGTCGAGATGGGTGTAACGATCAATGCGCTGGCCATCACGGATGACACCGCCGATCTTGGCCAGTGGTACGAAAAGCACCTGATCACCGGCGCAGGGTCCTTCGTGATCGAAGTCAATTCCTTTGCGGCCTTCGGCGAGGCGATCATCCGCAAGCTGGGCCGTGAAATCGCACCGCCGCAACTGGCACTGCTGCAACCTGCCGATTAGCAAAGGCCTGATATCATGCAGACATTTCTGGTTGAACGCGATCTGCCTGGTATCTCGATGGCAGACTTGCATATGGTAACCGCAGCGGCGGTCCGGCACAGTGCCCAGATGCGTGAAGCGGGCGATCGCATCTACTTTCTGGGGTCGACGTTCTTGCCGCAGGACGGGCGTTGCCTGTGTCTGTTCGAGGCGAAAGACACCAGCACTGTGGCGGCACTGAACGCCGCCGCACGTCTTCCGGCCATCCGGATCGTGCCGGTCATGACCCTTGCGATGGCACCGGTGCAAATGGGGTAGGGTCGGCTATGCAAGCTGACGGCGCGCGGGTAGGTTCGGCAACAGTCTTGGCAGGAGCAGCGCGTTGATCACAACCGTGGCCTTGGGTGACCTGACGCTTGATCTGGTGCAAGGGCGGTTGACCGGGCCCGAAGGCGAAATCGCGTTGCGGGCCAAGTCATTCGCCTTGCTGACGCATCTGGTGGCGCATCAGGGCAGGGTTCTGGCCAAGGATGATCTGATGGCCGCGGTCTGGCCGGATGTCACGGTGACGGACGAATCGCTGACGCAATGCGTGCATGACCTGCGCCGCGCCTTGGGGGCGAATGGTGCGGGCTTGCTGCGCACCGTGCCGCGCCGGGGCTATGTGCTGGATCATGGAGAGGCCACTGCGCCAAGGGTCGTGGTGCCGGGCAGCCTTGCCGTATTGCCGTTCCGGCTGGATGGCGCGGTGGCGGCGGAAGAGCATCTGCTGTTCGATGGGCTGGCACATGACGTGATCGGCAGGCTGGCGCGGTTGCGCAGTTTTCATGTCATCGGGCGCGGCAGCAGTTTTGCCATGCGGCATCTGGCGGATCATCCGCAGGATCTGGGCCGCGCGTTGAACGTGGCCTATGCGGTGACGGGGCGGGCCATTCGCCGGGGTGGGCGGTTTCGGCTGCATGTCGATCTGCTGGATTGCGCGCATGGCGGGCTGATCTGGTCCGAAGCCTTTGACATGGCGGCGACAGAGGTGATGCAGGCGGCCGATGCCCTGCCGGATCCGATTGCGGCAGCCGTGGCGCGCGAGATCACCTTCAGCGAGATGCAGCGGGTGGCGGTGCTGCCGGAAAATCTGCCGCTGGACGCGTGGCAAAAGTTTCACCTTGGGCTGCAGATGATCTTTGCGCCGACAGAAGCCCCCTTGGGCGCGGTCTTGCGCTGTTTTACCGATGCCACCGACCTGTCACCCGGCTTTGCCCGCGCGCATGCGTTTCAATCCTTTTGTCATTTCAATCGGGCGATGGCGGTCCTTGGTGAAGACCGCGATCAGGCCATGCTGGCCGCCCAGGCGGCGGCCCGTGAGGCTGTGCTGCGCGATGCCACCAGCCCCGTGGCGCAGTGGGCGCAAGGGCGGGCCTGGTGGCTGCGGCGCGATCCGGCCTGTGCCCTGCACCATATGCGCCATGCGCTGACCCTTTGCCCCAGCTTTCCACAGGCGCATTACATGGCCGGGTTCATCGAGGCCTATCAGGGGGATGCCGCACAGGCCCTGGACGATCTGGCCATCGCCGAGGCGCTGAGCCCGGTTGACCCGCTTTTTGCGTCGCTGCAGATCGCCAAGGCCTCGGCCTTTGTGCGGCTGGGTGATGTGACCGGGGCCATCTCGATCCTGCGGCTCGCGCTGCCGCTGCACGATGGTTTTGATCACCTGCAAGGGCATGCGGCCATCTTGCTTGCCGGATTGGGAGAGGTGGACGAGGCCGCGCGGATCATGCAGCGTGCGCCGGCTGACTATCGCGCCAAGGCGCTGTTTGAACGGATTTACGACATGGAACCGGGTTTGCGTCACCTGCTGGAAACCGGGGCCAAGGCGCTGAAATGCAATCTGGATTAGGGCTGCGGCATGGCCTTTGCCTGCTTGCGTTCACGCGCCGAGATGTAGATGGCGCTGGCAATCAGGATGCTGACGCCGATGAATGTCCAATGGTCAGGAAAATCGCCGAAAAACGCCCAGCCGACGAAGACGGCACCGATCATCTCGGTATAGGCAAGCGGGGCCAGCAGTGATGCCTCGGCATGGTCATAGGCCCTGACGATCATGTAATGGCCCAGGGTCGCCAGCAGGCCGATCAGCAGATACATCCCCCATTGCGCCGGGGTTGGCGGCAGCCAGACCAGCGGCATGGCAGCGGTGATGATCAGCGTGCCGATGATGCTGGTATCATAGGTGGTGACCATGGCCGGGGTCCGGCCTGCCATGCGGCGCGTCAGAATAAAGTACAGGGCAAGGCAGGTACCCGACAGCAGGGCCAGCATGACGCCGGGGGTGATGGCCTGCAGGCCGGGCCGGATGATGATCAGGGTGCCGGCAAAGCCGATGGCCACGGCCATCCAGCGGCGTGGCCCGACACGTTCGCCCAACAGCAGTGGGGATAGGCTGGTCACGATCAGCGGATTGACAAAAAAGATGGCCAGGGCATCGGCAATGGGCAGGGTCAGCAAGGCAGCGAAAAAGCTGAAGGTTGCGCCCATCAGCAGGCCAGCGCGCAGGATATGCACGGCCGGGCGCGATGGCCAAAGGCCGGGCAAACCGCGATGCAGCAAGGCAAAGGGCAGTGTCAGCAAGGCCCCAAAGGCCATGCGCGCCCAGACGATCTGCAGGATCGGCACGCCCTGCTGGCCCAGCGTCTTGGCGACGACGTCCAGAAACGGCAGCACCGCCATGGCCCCCAGCATCAGGATGATGCCGGTCAGGGGTTTTCGCTGCGGTGCGGGGGGCGGCGTCATGTCAGGGGCAGGCATAGGCGCTTGCCTGCCGAAAGCCAAGGGTCACGCGCGGGCCGCCAGCGTTTCAGTCCGCTGTCTGCGGTGCGGCGGGCGGGTCTGCAATCAACCGGCCGGCCAGCCAGACGCAGAGGGCAAACAGCACTGTTGCCGCCAGCAGATCAACCAGATGATGCGCGCCATGTGACAGTGTCGCCGGAATCATCGCGGCATTCAGGATCAGTGCGGGCCAGCGGGCAGGCGTATTGCGGCAATACCAGGCGACCATCAACGCCATCACCATATGATAGGACGGAAAAGCAATGACACCCATGATCGCGTCTGGCGTGATCACGGGCAGCCCGTCTTGCGCAAGCTGCAGCAATCTTGCCCCGCCTTCGGCACCAAAGACCAGGCCGATCCGGGCCTGCACATCGGCGGGGATGCTGGCATGTGCCGACGGGCCGAGCGAGGGCCAGACAGACCAGATGGCCACGGCCCCGGCCATGGTGATCACGCCCACCAGCAGAAAGCGGTACAGGTCTGTGCCCCGGTTCAGGGCCGCCAGAAGGCCGATGGTCAGGGCAACCTGCGGAACAGAGCTGTGATAGACATAGCCAAGCAGGGTGCCGGGCAGGGGGGCGCTTGCGACCCAGGTCACGAAGGCCGCCCAGTCATAGCCAAGCCGGGCATCAAGGGCGATCAGCGTCAGGTCGATCATCGGGGCCGTGAAAGGAAACAGCGAAAAGATCAGAATGGCGATCAGGCCCGAAAACGCCATGAACACGCCAAACCCGATTGCCGCATGCGCGATCCGCTGTGCGCCCTTGGTGGCGCGGAT
>JALOSO010000261.1 GCA_025458385.1 Paracoccaceae bacterium
TTGACCGCCAGCAGCATGAGTTCGATCGACATCAGGATGACGATGACGTTCTTTCTGTTCAGAAAGATGCCAAAGATTCCGATCACGAACAGCGCCGCTGCCACCGTCAGGTAATGTTCAAGTCCTACCATCTTCGTTCCCTCGTGAGCCTTTGCGGCCCTTGTCCTTTTCGCGACCCTGTCCCGGACTTGATCCGGGACCTCGCCGCATTTCATTGCCAGAGGCCCCGGATCAAGTCCGGGGCGCAGGGCATTTACAACCCCTGCCCCGGCTTCACGTCGCGCAACTCCATCGCCTTGGCCGGGTCGCGCCACATCTGGTGCAGCACGTTCTGCCGCTTCACGTCCTTGCGGTGCCGCAGTGTCAGCAGGATCGCCCCAATCATTGCCACCAGCAGGATCAGGCCCGCCAGCTGGAACAGCAGCAGGTACTTGTCATAGATCAGCAGGCCCAGGGCGCGGGTATTCTCCACCTCTGCCAGATCAGGCGTCACCGCCGCCCGCAGGCCCAAGGCACCCTCCGCCTGCACCCAGGCCCCCACGCCAAGCGTGATCTGCATCAGGATGATCACGCCGATCAGCAGCGCCAAGGGCATGTACTTCGCCAACTCCCCCTTCAACTCCGCAAAGTCGATGTCCAGCATCATCACCACGAACAGGAACAGCACCGCCACCGCGCCCACGTAGACGATGATCAACAGCATCGCCACGAATTCCGCCCCCAGCAGCACGAACAGCCCCGCTGACGAAAGGAACGCAAGGATCAGCCACAGCACCGAATGCACCGGGTTTTTCGATACCGTCACCAGCAGGCCCGCCACCACCGTCACGGTCGCAAAGGCATAGAATGCATAATCGGCAATGGTCATGCCTTGTCCCCCGTTTCCGTAAATGCGCCCTGCGCGATTTCCAGCGCCTTTTGCACCGCCGTGGGTGCCGCGAACATGGACATCTGCCAGATCGTTTCGGCAATCTCGCGCTGTGTGGCCCCCGCGCTCAGCGCGTTCTTGATCGTCACCCGCAGCGCAGCCTCGCCTGCCGCGCCCAGCATCACCTGCCCCGCAATCGTCAGCAGGAACCGCGTGCGCGCATCCAGCCCCTCGGGGTTGAAGGTTTTGCCGAACCACGCTTCGAGCATCTCTTTCGGCATGGCCGGGAACAGCTTTTCAAACGCTTTTGCGTCCAGGTTGGGCGCAAAGGCCTTGGCCATCTCCTGCCCCTGCGCCATCCAGCCCGCGAATATCTTGGTGAAGTCTTCGGTCATCTGTAGGGCGCATCCAGCTCAAGGTTGCGTGCGATTTCCGCTTCCCACCGCGCGCCGTTGTCCAGCAGCTTTTCCTTGTTGTAGAACAGTTCTTCGCGCGTTTCGGTGCTGAATTCGAAATTCGGCCCTTCGACAATCGCATCCACCGGGCAGGCCTCTTGGCAGAAACCGCAGTAGATGCATTTCGTCATGTCGATGTCATAGCGCGTGGTGCGGCGTGACCCGTCATCGCGCGGTTCGGCATCAATGGTGATTGCCTGCGCCGGGCAGACCGCCTCGCACAGTTTGCAGGCGATGCAGCGTTCTTCACCGTTCGGATAGCGGCGCAAGGCATGCTCGCCCCGGAAACGCGGGGACAAAGGCCCCTTTTCATGGGGATAGTTCAGCGTGGCCTTCGGCGCGAAGAAATACTTCATGCCAAGCGCGAACCCCTTGATGAAGTCCGTCAGCAGGAAATAGCGCGTGGCGCGGTTCCAGTCGATCTGGCTCATGACGAGGCTCCTGTCTTGCGCGCGGCCTGCCGGACCGTGCGCGCCATGTTTGCGGCCGTCAGCACCCGTGCTTCACCTTGCGCGGCAACCTGTGCGTGGGCTGCGTATTTGTGGGCATAATCGCTTTGCTGCATGATCGCACCCAGTGTCGCGCTTTCGGGCTTTTCGACCTCGTAATAAAGATACACGCGACCGGCCGGGAAATCCCGGCTAAGCCGTGCCCGCGTTCCATATTCATCAACATCCTCAAAGGCAATCGGCGCCCCGCCGGCATCCTTTGGCAGGCCTTCGCACAGATGCACGACACAGCCGCAACGTCTTTTCCAAAAGGTCCAGACCATTTCAGGGTTGAACTGATACATGCCGTGGCCCATCCAGCCGTTCATCCCGTTGGCCGAGACAAAGCGCCCACCCGGCCGCAGCATGTGAAACACGTTGGTCAAGGCCGTGGCCACATCGAACACATGCTCGATGGTGCCACCGTCAAAGATGAAATCGAACTGGCCATGCAACGCTTCGGGCACAGGAGTGTTCAGGTCATGCAGGATCGTCGCGCCCTCATAGGGGGCGACATCCATTGATTCCATTCCGGCAAACCCAAGTTGCGCCCACATCTGTTCGGAAAAACCATCATCCTGCGCAAGGTCGGCATAGCGCAGATCGCGCCCGGCAGCCCGCAAGATGCGGTTAAAGCTGAGCCTGCTTTTCTGGTTGATCTGCAACCCCTGCCGCCCAAGCATGACAGACCGCCCCGGCGGCTGAAACCGCTGCGACAGGTCGGCCAGCTTGGCGAAAAGGGTAAGATCGATGCCCATCTGCGGCCTAGCCCCCGATTGTCCAGCGCGCCCAGAAACCACCGGCAACCTCGAACTTCGCAAGGAAGGCGATGATGACGACCCAGGCCAGCGACATTGGCAGGAACACTTTCCAGCCAATGCGCATCAGCTGATCATAGCGATAGCGCGGCACAATCGCCTTCACCATGGCGAACAGGAAGAAGAAGAACGCCATCTTGGCCACCATCCACAGCGCGCCATCCGGCAGGCCCGGAATGGGCGACAGCCAGCCGCCGAAAAACAGCAAGGACATCAGCGCGCACATCAGGAAGATGGCGATGTATTCGCCGGCCATGAACAAGAGGTAAGGGGTCGAGGAGTATTCAACCATGAAGCCGGCCACAAGTTCGGATTCGGCTTCAGGCAGGTCGAACGGCGGGCGGTTGGTTTCGGCCAGGGCGCTGATAAAGAACAGGAAAACCATTGGCAGATGTGGCAGCCAATACCAGCCCAGCATACCATAACCTGTGTCTTGCGCGGCAACGATGGCGCCAAAGTTCATTGACCCGGTCGAGATGATGATGCCGATGATGATCAGGCCAAGCGAGACCTCATAGGAAATCATCTGCGCGGCGGAGCGGAGCGAGCCAAGGAACGGGTACTTCGAATTCGAAGCCCAGCCGCCCATGATCACGCCGTAAACCTCTAACGAGGAGACGGCGAAAACAAACAGGATGGCCACGTTGATGTTGGACAAAACCCATGTGTCATTGAACGGCACGACGGCCCAGGCCAGCACGGCCAGCACAAAGCTGAGCATGGGCGCAAGGAAGAACACCGGGCGGTCAGCGCCCGCTGGCACGACGATTTCCTTGACCACATATTTCAGCGCATCTGCCACCGATTGCAGCAGGCCGAACGGCCCCACCACGTTGGGCCCGCGCCGCATCTGCACCGCCGCCCAGATCTTGCGGTCACCATAGACCAGAAACAGCAGGCTGATCATCACAAAGGCGATGACCAAAAGGCTTTGGGCCACCATCAGAACGGCGATGCCTGCGTTTGTTTCGAAAAAGCCCATGTTCCCAGCCCTTTAGCCCGTCTTCACGTCAAATCGTCGGAATGCCGCGTGCCGCGCAATCGCGTACGGTCACTTCGGCATCAATGTTTCGCACACCCAGGGGCAGCGCCGCCGAGATGGTGTAAACCGCATCCCCGCGCCAAACGCCACCCGCTAAATCAACGCTGGTGCGCACATGTCGCGCAAAACCCGCACCGCGGATCAGCGCGTATTGCGCGGCGGCACAGCGCCCGTAATCCTCGATATCCACCGGCCCGTTGCCGCCCTTCATGGCCACCCGGAAATTCACGAGGTCTCCGTCCAGAAGCAGCGTCTCGATCCCCAGATAATCCCGGCCGCCGTCGCCTTGCGTGACCGGTTCCGCACTCGTGCACGCGCCAATCGCCGCGAAAGCGGCGATCAGGCTGGCAAGGGTGCGGGCGTGGCGCATGGGTTATTCCGCCGCCACAGCCGGATTGGCGCGCTGTGCGGCAAGGGCCGACAATTCGCCCATCAGGCTGGAGGCCCGCGCAATCGGGTTGGTCAGGTAGAAATCGTCCACCGCCAGCCGGAAATCGGCCTTTGCCGGCGCTTTCGGCGGCAATGGCTGCCACGCGTTGACCGGAACCTCATCAATCCGCCCCAGATGCGGGTGCTTGGCCACGATTGCCGCGCGCAGTGCCGCCAGCGAATCCC
>JALOSO010000262.1 GCA_025458385.1 Paracoccaceae bacterium
TCGGGCGCGATGTCGAACATCCGCTGCACCAGCACCCGGCCTTCGTCCACGCCGCCCTCAATCCGGTGCCACGTCACCCCGTGCTGCGCCTCGCCCTGCAAGATCGCCCAGACCGGCGCGTTCAGCCCCGCGTGGCGCGGCAAGGGCCCGTCGTGAAAGTTCACCGCCGCCTTTGCCCGCGCCAGCACCGCATCAGGGATCACCGTCAGGTTCGCGACAGAGAGCAGCCAATCAACCGAGGCCCCTGGCACATCCGCCAGCCCACCGACAGCCAGCCCCGCACCCTTGGCCCAGACCCGCACGTCTTCGCTGTGTGTGGCCACAAAGGCCAGCCGATGCCCGCGGTCCAGCCACATCTGGCCGCATTGCACGGTCAGTGTTTCGTTGCCGATCAGGATGGCTGTCAGTGTCATCATCTATTCCGCAGGCTTGGTTTGCAGGGGGGCCGGGCGTTGTGGGCTGCGCAAAGCATGTGCCACCAGATCGCGCAGGAAATGTGGCGGATCGCCCCGGTCCTTGCGCTGCACCAGCAGGCGCGCGCGCCAAAGCAGGCCGCCCGCCACATGCGCCATGGTCGCCAAGGCCGCATAGGCCCGCCCATGCACCTTGCGGAAGTAATGGGCGCGGCTGTCGAGCCAGAAGCCGGGCACGCGCGCCCATGTCTTCATTCCTGTGGAGACTGAGCCAATATGTTCCACCCGGCTTGTGGTCACATAATCCGTCGGCCAGCCCGCCATGGCCGCGCGGTGGCAAAGCTCGGTTTCCTCGAAATAAAGGAAAAAGGTCTCGTCAAACAGGCCGATCTGATCCAGCACCGACTGGCGCATCATGATTGACGCCCCCGCCAGCCAATCGACCCGCGTGGTCTGTGTGGGCAGGTCCATGGCCACGATTTTTCTACGAAAAATCCGGCTGACCGGGCCAAAGCGGACCGCCCCTTCAAATTCGCTCGCGATAGATGGAAAGCGGAAGGCCGTGCGGTGCGCCTGCCCGTCCGGGCCGTGAATGTAGCTGCCGGCAAGGCCCGTGGCAGGGTGGGCCAGCAGATGATCACGCAAGGCGCGGATGGCATCAGGCGCGGGGAAGGCGTCAGAGTTCAGAAGATAGACGAAATCAGGCTTGCTGCCATCCGGCAACCCTGAGCGGATACCGAAATTGTTGCCCGCGCCAAAGCCGCCGTTACGGCCTGATTGCACCACGCGCACCCGATGCCAGCCGCGCTGCGCCACCGCGGCCGCGAGCATTTCGAAAGACCCGTCGCCACTGTCATTGTCCACAATGACAATCGCGCCTTCGACGGGTTCCATCGCGCGCAGGGCGGCTTCGGCCGCGCGCAAGGTCATCTCTGCCGTCCGCCAGTTCAGGATCACTGTCAGAACAGTCACCATCATTCCGCCGCCTGTGCCAAGGGCACTTCCACCACCTCAACCGCCGCGATCACGCCTTTCAGACGCGCGGCCAGGGTGCGCACATTGGGTTCCAGCACCATGCTGTCATGGTCGCCCGGCACCTCGATCACCTGCAAGGCGGGGGCAAAGCGCGAAAGATCATTGTCGGCGTAGACATATTCCTTCGCCCGGCTGACCCATTGGCCGCCTGACACCTGCCAATGCCGGTCCAAAGGCGGGCGGAACAGGACGGTCGCGCCCGCACGCGGCTGCATGTCGTAAATCGGCAGGGCCGCGCGGAAGGCCGCCTCGATCGCTGCATTGTCAAACTGCGCCTCGCCCCGCGCCGCTGGCCCCTCGGCAAGCTGACGCTTCCACGCTGCCCGCGCCTGCCACCACTCCAGCAGATACCCCGGCCCCTTGGCGCGCAGTTCCGCCAGCTTGATCAGCGCCTTGTCCTTGCGGCTGAGTGCGGGCCGCATCGGGATTGGCGTATCGAGCAGGGCGACAAGCCGCACCTCTTCCCCCGCTGCCTCCAACTGCCGCGCGATATCCCAGGCGATCAGGCCACCACCGGAAAAGCCACCAAGCAGATAAGGCCCCTGCGGCTGCACCTGCCGCATTTCCGCGATATAATCCGTCGCGGCCTCGGGGAAGGTCTGATGCGGCGCGTCATCACCATAAAGCCCACGCGCCTGCAGCCCGTAAAAGGGCCGGTCGCCACCGATCAGCTGCGCAAGGTGACGCAGGTTCAAGACGTTGCCGAACATGCCAGCGACAAGGAAGAACGGCGTTTTCGCACCACCCTCGCCCTGATGCATCGGCACAAGATGCGTGAACCGCCGGGTGGGCGCTGCAGGTTGCACCTGCGACGCGCCCTGATCCGGTTGCACCCCGATGCGGTCTGTGATCAGCGCGGCACAGCGGGCAATCGTCGGCGCCTCGAACAGCACCGAAATCGGGAAATCCACGCGCCAGGCTTTCTTGACCATGGCGAACAGGCGCACGGCAATCAGGCTGTGGCCGCCCAGATCAAAGAAGCTGTCTTCAACCCCCACCTGCCCCACGCCCAGCAATTCCTGCCAGAACCCCACCAGCGTGCGTTCCACGTCATTGCGGGGGGCGACGTATTCGGTTTCGAGGTCTGGCCGTTCGAACTGCGCGCCTTGGGTGCGTTCGGCCTGCACGGCGGCGGTCTGCGCCACCAGTTCCGGCAGGTTCAGCGAAGAGACGATGATCTGCGCGCCACCCAAGGCGACTGCGCGACGGAACGCTTCGGCCCCTTCTTCGGGGCGGATGCCCTGGCTGAAGGCATGCAGCAGGCGTTCTTCGGCGGGAGAGGTGGGTTTCGCGGGGCCTTCATCAAATGTCAGGTCGCGGGCACCCGGGGGGGCAAAGGTCAGCGCCCCGTCCAGCTTGCGGATCGTGAAACCCTGCACCTCTACCACCACCCGGCCATCATGGGCGGCGATGGTGATGTCAAAGGTTGCCGTTTCGCCATCTGCGCGGTTATCGGCGGCGTTCTTCACATGGCTGATGATGTCGGCGGGCAAGGGCGCGTAGACCCGCACCTGCGCATAAGACACCGGCACCCAAAGGTGATCAGGCTGGTAGCCGGCGATCAGGCCCATCGCCCAGCCGGTCGCAAGGTCCATCAGCGCCGGGTGCAGCAGCCAGTCCTTGTCTGCCGCGCGGAACGCCTGCGGCAGGGCCAGATGCGCTAGCCCTTCTCCCGCGCCAATGGCCTGGCTGTTCAGCACGCGCCACCGCGGCCCAAAGCGCAGGTGCGCTTCCTGCGGTGATGCCATGCCCTGCCCGGTTTCGGGCGCGGGCAGGCGGGCGATAAGGGCCGCAACATCAATCTCGGGCGCCCGCGCAATGATCGGGATCAGCCGCGCCGTGGCATGGGTTTGCCAACCGGTGCGGCCCTGATACGGCACAGCGGATTGCAGCGTGAAGGCATAGCCTTCATCACTGCGCGCAAGGGTAGCCCGGATGTCTTTTGGCGCAAGGTCGGCCACATCCAAAGCCCGGAAGAAATACAGATCGCGGATGTCAAAGGGGCCGGTTTCGCCTTGTGCTGCCATCGCCTCGGCCATCACCTCCAGATAGCCCGTGCCCGGGATCAAGGCCTGCCCGGCCGCTGTGCGGTGCCCATCCAGCACCCAGCGGTCCATGCCATAGCGGGCCGTGAACTGGCGGTTGCCGTTTGCGTCGAACCCAGCCTCATCCAGCATCGGCGCTGTAATCGGCACCGCAGGCGAAGGCTTGCGCCCCACACGGTCTGCAAGCGCCTCGGCCGCCATGCCGACGCCCGTCCAGATGCCCCAGTTCAGCGCCACCACCTTGGTCCGACCACTGCGGCTGCGGGCATAGGCGTTAAGATATTCATTCGCCGCTACATAGTCGATCTGCCCCGCAGGCCCGGTGACCGTAGAGGTAGAGGAGAAGAGCACCATCAGATCAAGCTTGCCATCCGGGAACAGCCCCGCCAGCACTTGTGTACCATGCAGTTTCGGCGCAAAGACCTCTTCCACCTGGCCCGGCGTTTTCGTCAGCAGCGGCCCGTCATCCACCACACCCGCCGCATGGATGACCACGCGCACCGCGCCAAGGGCGGCCTCGCCCGCCGCCACTGCTGCACGCATCTCCTCGGCGTTGCAGACATCGGCCACCTGCACCGACACCTGCCCCAAGGCCTCTAGCCGCTGCAGCGCCAGAATACGCCGCGATGTGCCATCCTCTGGCCCATGGCCTTCCAGATGCCGCGCCCAGGTGGCACGATCCGGAATGGGCCTGCGTGCGATCAGGATGACCTTCGCGCCTCTGCGGCGGATCAGGTCTTCGGCAATCGTCCGGCAAGGCCGCCGCCTTCAGGGTCTGCACATACCGCCGCGCGCCACGCAGGGCCGCCACGGTGTTTTCCGGCGTCGCCAGCAACTCTTCCAGCACCGGCTCTACCAGCGCGGCAAGATCCCCACGCTTTTTGGGCAATTCGAGATCCAGACTGGAAACCGTCACCCCCGGCAGTTCTTTCGGGATCACCCGCACCGGCCCCGCGACCATGGCCTTTTCCGGGGCTGTCAGCCCTTCGGCGCGCACCTGTGCGGCGTTGTTGGTAAAGGCGGTGATGTGGATGGGTTTGGGCAGGTTCTCCTCGGCCATCGCCTGCGCAAGGAACATCAGCGCATAGAATCCCTGTTCGATATTGCGGTGCAGAAAGCTGCTGCCGGGCCGATGGCTGGTGTCCGCCGTCACCCCCCAGAAATGCCCGATCCGGCTGGGGGCCAGCCCCCGCGCCACAAGGTCACGGATCAGATCGTCATAGCCTTCGCGCCCCCGTTCCGGTGCAAGCGCATAGCCCCCCTCAACCCGCGCAAAGGCATCGCCCGTGCGCACGGTGGTGACCACATGCCCCGCCTTGCGCAGACGCGCGGCGACCGCAGCGCCAAGGCCCGCGTCATCAAGGAACAGCAACCATGTTTGCCTGTCCGTGTCAGACAGATCGCCCGCCACATCCACATCACAGGCTACCGCTCGTGCCTGCCAATGACTGCGCCAGCCCCAGGCGGCCATGTCATCCGCGCGCATCGGCAAGGCTGCTTCAATAGCGGTCTGAGCCTTTCCCGGTGCGATGAAGTATTCCTTGCGCTGGAACGGGTAGGTCGGCAGCACCACGCGGTTCCTGCGTGCGCCCGCCCAGACCTGTTCCCAGTCCACCGGCACACCGCAGGCCCACAGCCGGGCAATGGTCAGCACATGCCACGCATCATCCGCCATGCGCTGCTCCGGGTGACGCAGGGCCGCAATCACCTGCCCCGCTGGCACACCATTTGCCTGCGCCAGCGATGACAGCGCCCGCCCCGGACCCATTTCCAGAAACACGCGTCCAGGCCCGGTTTTCAGCGTGGTCATGCCCGCCTCGAACATCACGGTGCCGCGCAGATGGGCCACCCAATAGGCCGGGTCCGTGGCCTGCTGATCGGTCAGCGCAATGCCCGTGGTGTTCGAAATGATCGGGATTTGCGGCGCA
>JALOSO010000263.1 GCA_025458385.1 Paracoccaceae bacterium
CAATTGCAATCCTCCGCCGCGACCCCGACGTCCTCGACACATGGTTCTCCTCGGGCCTCTGGCCCATCGGCACATTAGGCTGGCCCGATAACACCCCGGAACTGCAGAAATACTTCCCCACATCCGTCCTTGTCACAGGCCAAGACATCCTCTTCTTCTGGGTCGCCCGGATGATGATGATGCAGTTGGCCGTCGTGGAGCAGATTCCCTTCCACACTGTCTACCTGCACGGCCTTGTCCGCGATGCCAAGGGCAAGAAGATGTCGAAATCCCTTGGCAATGTCATCGACCCCTTGGAGATCATCGACGAATACGGCGCCGATGCCCTGCGCTTTGCCAATGCCGCCATGGCCAGCCTTGGCGGCGTGCTGAAACTGGATACCCAACGCATCGCGGGCTATCGCAACTTTGGCACCAAACTGTGGAACGCCTGCCGTTTTGCCGAAATGAACGGCGTCTGGGAAGGGCATGCGACCGGGCCCGCGCCAAAACCCACGGCCACGGTGAACAAATGGATCATGGGCGAGGCGGCAAAGACGCTGGCCGTGGTGAATGAGGCCTTGACCACCTACCGTTTCGACACGGCCGCTGATGCCCTTTATCGCTTCGTCTGGGGGCGCGTCTGCGACTGGTATGTGGAATTCGCCAAGCCCCTTCTTGATGGCCCCCTGGCGGCCGAGACGCGCCAGACCATGGCCTGGGTGCTGGATCAGTGCATGATCATGCTGCACCCCTTCATGCCCTTCATCACCGAAGAGTTGTGGGCCACAACAGGCAAGCGCGCGAAGATGCTGGTGCACACCGACTGGCCCGATCTGCCGCGCGGGATGATCGATGCGGGGGCCGACCGCGAGATGACATGGGTGACCACGCTGATTGACGATATCCGGTCGGCGCGCGCGCAGATGCATGTGCCGGTGGGGTTGAAGCTGGCGATGGTTCACACGGGGATAAGCGCCGAGGCGCAGGGCTATTGGCAGCGGAATGAGGCGCTGATCCAGCGCCTTGCGCGCATCGAGACGCTTGCGGCCACGGACACCACACCCAAGGGGGCCATCACGGTGCCTGCGGAAGGGGTGACATTCGCCATCCCGCTGGCAGGGATCATCGACGTGGCGGAAGAACGGGCACGTCTGACCAAGGCCATGGAAAAGCTGGGCAAGGAAATCGCAGGGCTGGCAGGGCGCCTGAACAACCCCAATTTCGCGGCCTCGGCCCCCGAAGATGTGGTGATGGAGGCGCAAGCGAACCTTGACGCGCGCAAGGCAGAGGCCGCGCAGTTGCAGGCGGGGCTGAGCCGTCTTGCCGAACTGGGCTGAACGGGCAGGCGACTTTCCTGAACGGGCCGCTCATCACGCCCTTCGGTTGTTCTTCGCTGGGGTCGTCAGCGAAGAACAACCGAAGGGCGTGATGAGCGGCCCTTTGCGCACGCGCGCCCTGTCTGCCGCCAATCACTCGGCCAACCGGTCCAGCCCGAGGGCGCTGACAATCTCGGCCTGCACGCCCGACAGCGCCACATAATGCGCGCGCGCCTCGGACGGTGCGCCATCCTGCCCTGCGCAATGATCAAGGCTGCCTGCATAGGCAACCCCTTCTGTTGCGACCTCCATGATCAGCGATCCCGCGTCGTTGCAAGGCGTCTGGAACGCAGGCGTCGCGCCGATATCTGCCAGCCCTTCACGCGCAATCGCCGCTGCCGTGGCAAAGGCCCCGGGAATGGAAAAGGTGATATGCCCTTGTTTTACATCGGGATTATCCCAGACCCACCCCTGACGCGTGCTGAGCCCGCCATCGATCTGATAGGCATCATAGCGCACATGGTCATTGGGCGTGATGGTCCAGGTAGCCCCGCCAAAGATCGACCCGCCATCACCAAAGCGGATCTGCTCGGCCAAGGCAGGCGTGGCCAAGGCCAGAAAAAGCACAAGCATCCCAACCCGACGCATGCCAGTTCTCCCGCATGGTTGCGCCATGATGATACCAGTTTCCGCGGCGGCGACATAGCCCCATGGCACTGCCCCCTTGCAGCGGGCTTGCGCGCCGGCATAGCCTGCCGCCCATGACGCACCGTTTGACCCCGCTGGTTGCCAGCCTGCCCGCCACCGTGCCCTTTACCGGCCCAGAAACCCTTGAGCGTCGGCAGGGCCATGCCTTTGTGGCCCGCCTTGGCGCGAATGAATCGGGCTTTGGCCCATCGCCCCATGCCATTGCGGCCATGCAGGCGGCGGCGGCCGGCGCGTGGATGTATGGCGACCCCGACATGCACGATCTGCGCCACGCCATTGCCGCCCATCATCGCATGACGCCTGCCCATGTGATGATCGGTGAAGGCATTGATGGCCTGTTGGGCACGCTTGCCCGCCTGACAATTGCACCGGGTGATCCCGTGGTCACCTCGTTGGGTGCCTACCCCACCTTTGCCTTTCATATTGCGGCCTGCGGCGGCGTGCTGACCCGCGTGCCCTATGCGCATCACCACGAAGACCCCGTGGCCCTGCTGGCGGCCGCCATCCAGACCCGCGCGAAACTGCTTTACCTTGCCAACCCCGACAACCCGATGGGCAGCCATCATCCGGGCGCGGTGATCGCGGCGATGCTGCCCCAACTTCCCCCCGAAACCCTGCTGGTGCTGGATGAGGCCTATGCCGATCTTGGCCCCGAAGGCACGATCCCCAACATCAGCCCGGATGACCCCCGCGTCATCCGCCTGCGCACGTTTTCCAAGGGCTATGGCCTTGCTGGTCTGCGCATCGGCTATGCCATTGCGCACCCTGATCTGATCGCCGCCTTTGACCGTATCCGCAATCACTTTGGGGTGGGTCGCATTGCACAGGCCGGGGCGCTGGCCGCCTTGGAAGATCAGGACTGGCTTTCGCAGGTCAAAGCCAAGGTCGCATCAGCCCGCGAACAGCTGCGCCGGATCGCCGCCGAGAATGGCCTGACACCCCTGCCGTCGGCCACCAATTTCGTCACGATGGATTGCGGGCGCGATGGCGAATATGCCAACGCGATCCTGACACGCCTTGCGGCGCAAGGGATCTTTGCCCGGATGCCCGGTGTCGCCCCCCTGAACCGCTGCATCCGCGTCAGCGTGGGCGATGACGCCGCGATAGCTGCCTTTGCAAACGCCCTGCCCACCGCCCTTGCGGGGTGATCATTCAGCGGCAACAGGCCGCGCCGGGCCAAGCGCCGGTGCACCATTGTTCACCGGCCAATCCACGCGTGGCGCCGGTGGAACCGTGACGTCGGGCGTGGGCGCGGCGACCAAAGCCGGGCCTGACGTGGCGGACGAAAGCGCATCTTGCGCCGACACCACCCGACGAAAGACCAGCATGTGCTGAAACGTCGTCTGACGGCCGGTAAAGCCCACCCGCTCTTCGCAGGGCAAGGTATCGGCCCGCAGATATTCCCAGCCATCGCGGCCCAGATCATTCATCACCGTCATCAGCGCCTGCGCAAAACGGTCTTGCGTGGTCTTCGCCCCACGCACCTTTTCGCCACGCACCGGGGCCGGAACCACCTTGTATTCGAACTGCGCCATCAAAGCCTCCCACATCGCGGCCAAAATAGGGAATTTCGGCCCTAACGCCAAGCCAGCAAACAAGAAATTGAAACTGGCCGGGGGATTCTCGCCACAGCCACGACAGATGGTGGCGAACACCGCCACCACCACCATGGCTGGCGCGTTTCGCGTCTAAAGACCCAGCTTGCGCAGCACCAGTTCATTCACCGTGGCCGGCGCCGCCTTGCCACCTGTGGCCTTGATCACCTGACCGACGAACCAGCCAGCCAGTTTCGGGTTGGCCTTTGCCTTTTCCACCTGATCAGGGTTCTGCGCGATGATGTCATCCACCGCCGCCGCGATGGCCCCTGTGTCCGTGACCTGTTTCATCCCCCGGGCTGCCGCCACGGCCGCCGGATCACCGCCTTCTGTCCACAGGATATCGAACAGGTCCTTGGCCATCTTTCCCGAAATCTCGCCCGAACTGATCAAGTCAAGCACCCCGCCCAATTGGGACGCCGAGACCGGCGCCGCATCGATGGTCAGACCTTCCTTGTTCAGACGCCCGAACAATTCGTTGATCACCCAGTTTGCCGCCTGCTTGCCATCCCGCCCTTCGGCGACCGCTTCGAAATAGCGCGCGGCCTCCAGTTCCGCCGTCAGCACGTTCGCATCATAATCCGTCAGGCCAAAGTCGCCCATGAAGCGCGCCTTTTTGGCATCCGGCAG
>JALOSO010000039.1 GCA_025458385.1 Paracoccaceae bacterium
TGAGCTGGTGGGATATGTCACCGCACGCGGCGCAATGGCGGCCCGTGTGCATGTCATCCGCAATGCCGTGGACACCGCGCTGTTCACGCCGCAGGTGCCGCCTGCGCATCTGGCCAGTATTCCCGACACGGCCTTTGTCGTGGGCTTTTCCGGCTCTCTCAAGGCGTGGCATGGGCTTGATACCCTGCTGCCCGCCTTTCGCGCTTTGCGCGACAGGTTGCCCCACGCGCATCTGCTGGTGGTGGGCGAAGGCCCGCGCAAGGCATGGGTCGAAGGCTATGCCGCAGGGGCGGGGCTGACCGATGCCGTCACCCTGACCGGCTGGGTCGGCCATGCTGATCTGCCCGGCCTGATCGCGCGGATGGATGTGGCAACAGCGCCCTATCCGGCAGCTGATGGGCATTATTTCTCACCCCTCAAACTCTATGAATACCTTGCGATGGGTCGCCCCGTGGTGGCCAGCCGCATTGGCCAGACCGCGCAAGTGCTGGACGGCACCGATGCCGCGCTGCTGACCGTGCCGGGTGATCCCATGGCGCTGACCGCTGCCCTGCTGCGCGTGGCGCGCGACCCCGCCCTTGCCGCCCGGCTGGCCCGCAATGCCGCCACCGAAGGGCGCCGCCATGACTGGGCCGACAATGCCCGCGCCGTGGTGGCGCTGGTGCAGGAAAAGGTGCTGGCATGAGTGCGCGCGCAAAGCCCGATGCCGTGCAACCCCGCGCCCTGTTGCGGCTGTTCCGCCGCATGGGCCCGCATGCCCGCCCGCACCGCAAGAAGCTGATCCTTGGGTCGCTGGCGATGGTGGTGGTGGCGCTGACCGAAATCCTGCGCCCATGGCCGATGAAGGTGATCTTTGACGGCATCCTGATCCCGCAGGCCCAGCCTGATGCCGTGATGACCGTGCTGCTGGGCTGGTTCGGCGCGGGTGACGGGCTGCTGGCCGCAGCTGCACTTGCCATTCTGGTGCTGGCCATCGTGAGTGGGGCCATGGGCTATGTCCAATCCACCCTGATCGCCGCGACCGGCCAACAGGTGGTGGCCGATATCCGGTTGGATCTGTATCGCCATATCCAAAGCCTGTCGCATTCGTTCCACGACACCGCCTCGAGCGCCGATATCATCAGCCGCCTGACCGGCGATGTCCGCATGATGCGTGACCTTTTGATCGACGCCGCCGTGTTCTTTGCCGCGCGTACGCTGGTGATGGTGGGCACGATCGGGGTGATGCTGCTGATGGACTGGCGGCTGACGCTGGTGGCCCTTGTCGTGCTGCCGGGTCTTGTCTGGATCACCCAGACCTATGGCGCGCGGATCAAGGATGCCGCCCGCCGCCAGCGCCGCAAGGAAGGCAAGATCGCCATGGTGATGACCGAAGGCATCTCGGCCATCTCGGTCGTCAAGGGCTTTGCCCGCGAGGCGCATGAGGAGGAACGCTTTGCCCGCCAGAACAACGGCTCGGCCGAGGCGGGCGTGGTCTCCACCCGCATGACCGCACAGATGGACCGGGTGGTGCAGGTGGTGCTGGCTGTCGGCACTTGTCTGGTGCTGTGGTATGGTGTGACGCGCGTGCGGTCGGGTGCTGTCAGCCCGGGCGACCTTTTGGTGTTCACCGCCTACCTGTCCACGCTTTACAAACCGATCCGCAAGATGAGTGCGATGACCGCGCGTATTGCCAAGGCCACGGCGAGCGGTGAGCGGCTGCTGGAAATCTTTGATATCAAACCGGATATCACGGATCCTGCCGAATTGACCGAAGACCATGCAGTCATTGGCCATGTCGCGCTTGAAGGGGTGACCTTTGCCTATCCCGGCGCGCCTGCGGTGCTGATGGATGCCACGCTGCATCTGCACCCCGGCCAGACGGTGGCACTGGTGGGGGGCAGCGGGATGGGCAAATCCTCGGTCGCCAAGCTGCTGATGCGGTTCTACGATCCGCAGGCGGGCCGGGTGACGATTGATGGCCACGATCTGCGCGACATCCCGCTGGCGTCCTTGCGTGACCAGATTGCCGTGGTGCTGCAGGAATCGGTGCTGTTTGCCACATCAGTGCGCGACAACATCGCCTATGGCCGGCTGGACGCTTCGGAGGATGACATCATCGCCGCTGCCATCGCAGCGGGTGCGGATGCCTTTATCCGCCGCCTGCCGGATGGTTATGACACCATTCTGGGTGAACGCGGCGAAACCCTGTCGGGCGGCCAGCGCCAGCGCATTGCCATTGCCCGCGCCATCCTGCGCGACGCGCCGATCCTGATATTGGACGAGCCGCTGACAGGCCTTGATGAGGACACCGCGCGCGATCTGGTGGGCGCGCTGAAGACCGTGGCCAAGGGCCGCACAACGCTGCTGATCGCGCATGATGCGCTGTCACTGACGCTGGCCGATCAGGTGCTGCAGATCGAAGGCGGGCGCTTTGCCCCGCTGCGCCCCGTGCAGGAGCGTCGGGCATGACGATGATGGCCCCACCCCCCGGCCTGTGCCCCGATCCGCAGACCCTGCGCGCGCTGATTGGTGCCGGGCCATCAATCGCGTCCGTGGCGCAGGCCTTGCGCGGTGTTGTGGTGACAGAGGCCATGGTGGAACGCGTGCATTTTCCGGGCGCAAAGCCGGTGCAGGTGCAGATCAGGGTCAGCGCCGCCGATGGCAGCAACCACACGCTGATTGGCGAATGGCAAGGCGCGGCCGCCGTGGACATGGCCATGGCCGAGGCCGCACGTCTGGCCAAGCCCAGGCGCGGGCAGGCAGGTGATCTGTCGGTTGTGGCGGATCTGGCCAGCGGGCTGGTCCTGCGCCGTCCGGGGTTTGATGCGCGACTGCCGGGCCTGCGGCTGCTGCATGACCATGACTGGGCAAAGGCGCACATGCCCGTGCTGGGCTGCGATCCGGGTGCAGAGGTCACGCTTGTCGCGCACCGTCTTGGCAAGCGCGCGGTGCTGCGTATCAGCGGCGCGCATGGCACGCGCTATGCACGGCTGCGGCCCGTCACCTCTGGCTCGGGTCAGGCGGCGTTTGGGATGCATCAGGCGCTGTGGTCTGCGCTGCAGGCCGCCCCGACCGACCTGTCCGTGCCACGCCCGATCAGCTTTGACGCCACGCTTGGCCTTGCCCTTTTTGATGCCCTGCCGGGCAGCCCCCCGGTTTTTCAGGGCCTAGCGGGGTTTGTGGCCACGCAAAAGATCATGCGCGCCCTGCATGCCTTGCAGGCCCTGCCGATTGCCCCCACGGACCATTCCGCGCAGGACGAACTTGATGTGCTTGCCACATGGTCGCAGCGCGTGGCCGACACTTTCCCTGACCTCGCCCAGCGGCTGCAGGCCCCCCTGTCACGCCTGCGCAAGGATATGGAGCATTTGCGCCCCCTGCCCCCGGTGCCTTGCCACCGTGACCTGCACGAGGGCCAGATCCTGCTGACCGATGCCGGTGCCGGATTGCTGGATTTCGATACGTTGCGCACGGGCGATCCGGCTTTGGATGTGGGCAACCTGCAGGCGCATCTGGTTCTGGCCAGCCTGCGCGATGGTCTGCTGCGCGGGGCCTTTGTCACTGCCATGGGCAATGCCATGCCGCAGCTTTCCCTTGCACGCATGGGCGTCTGGCGGCGTGCGGCGCTGCTGCGGTTGGCGATGATCTATGCCTTCAGCGCCACGCCTACGGCGGTGATCAACGGTCTGATCCAGAAGGCGGAATGTGATGTTTGACCATGTGCTTGATCCCGTCATGCCCGCCCTGCAACGGCTGACCCCGGATGATCTGGCCCGCATCACGGGTGCGCCCGGCACCCGGCTGTTGCGCGCGCGTTACAAGCCCGGCGCACGGGCCGTGCTGCATGTGGGTATGGCCGGGCAGGAAGGCTCCATCTGGTTCTTTGCCGGTGACAAGGCGCTGAAACTGGCCCACCGCCTGCCCGAGGCGCGCCATGATGCCAGCACCGGCGCGCTGTTTCAGGCCTTTCCCCAAGATCACCGCATGCCGCTGCTGGCCAATTTCGTCGCCTCTGCCATGGTGCTCGCACCGCAGTTGATCGGTGGCAGGGCGCTGTCTTCCCCCCAGCTGATGCGATACCGCCCCGGCCTTTCCGCCACCTTTCGCTGGACGCGCCACGATGGCCGCGTTTTTTTCATCAAACAGACGCCCGACAATCCGGTTGCTGCACAGGCTGTCAGCGTTGCGCAAATGCAGGACGCGGCTGTTGGCACCGGCCTTGCCTTTGCCCCGGTTGCGGGCACCCTGCCCCATCTGGGGCTGATTGCCTATCACAGCGCCAAGGGGCAACCGCTGGATGCCATGCTGCCCGGCGGCCCGGCCCTGCAGGCAGGCCACGCCATGGCGCAGGTCGTGCAGGCGCTGCGCAACCTGTGGTCAATGCCCATTGTGCCGGGGCGCGTTCTGGACAGAGCCGCCCTGATCGCGCGTGCCGTGCAGGCCAGCCAGATGATCGCACTGCTTGATCCGCAAACCGGCCTTGAAACCGCGCAGCTTGTTGCCGGGCTGGAGGCGCGCGCCGCCCGCGTGCGGCTGCGGCCGATCCATGCGGACATGAAGCTGGAACATGCCTTCCTGTCTGGCCCGGAAACCACCCTGATCGATATGGAAAGCCTGTCACTGGGTGATCCGGATTATGATCTGGCCAAGCTGGATGCCCGCCTTGCCATGGCCGAAATCATGGGGCAGATCCCTGCGTCCCATGCCGCCGCCGCACGATCTGAGGTGTTGCGCCATGTCGGGCCGGATTACCCTTGGTTTCTGACCTGCGCGCGGCTGCAAACTGCCAAGTTCTTTGCCCAAAGGCTTGATCCCGCCACCATCCCGCACATGCGCCGGGTTCTTGCCCTATGAAGGCGCTGCGGCCCTATGCCTTTGTAAAGGCTGGTCGTGCGGGCCGGTTGATGGACCGTGTTGCTGCGGCCATTGCGCAGGACGGACAGGCCTTAACACTGCTGGCACACCCCAAAGCGCAAGTGATGTCTGATATCAAGCTGCGGCTGAAATCTTCGGGTTCGGTGGCGATCAAGGCCCTTTACTGGTCTGTTCGCTGCCCTGACCCGTCGGCGTGGGGTGGGCTAAGGGCGCGCACGTTGCTGGGGGATGACGACCAGTTGATCTGGGTTGATCTGCCTGACGATCCGGCCCTGCCGGCACTTGCCAGCCTTTCATCGCAGGCAGGCGCGTGGCAGGTCTTGCGCTATGTTCCGCTGCGGCGGGCCACGCTGATGTACCGCCCATCGGGTGGGGCCATGCGGATCGTCAAGGTCAAACGCCCTGACCGTGCCTGTGATGCCGCACGGCGGCTTGCCGCTGTCAACGCGGCCTTGGGCAACGCCGCCCCCTTCGCCACACCGCAGCTGCTGGGCTCGGCCCCCGACGGAACCTTTGCGCTGTCGGTCTGCCCGGGGGCGCCGGTAGGCACGGCATTGTTCCATCAGATTGGAAGAATGCACGCTGCGCTTCATGCCTGTCCAACGCCGGTCATGAATGCGGGCCTGCCCGTTGAGCACGCTGACACCGGCACGATTGATCTGTCGCTGATCGCAGCTTTGCGCCCGGATCTTGCCCCGCGGCTTGGCCCTTTGGCACAAACCTTGCGCAACATGCCCGCTGTGGGCCGGGCAGTTCTGTGCCACGGTGATCTGGGCCTTGACCAGATCCTGCAACAGAATGGCGCCCTGTCCCTTGTTGACTTTGACCGCAGCCATTTGGGCGAGGCCGCCGCCGACATTGCGCATTTTCTGCTGGCTATCCCGCCCGAAGCGGAAGCCCCCTATCTGGTGGGCTACAGCCAGATACGCCCGCTGCCCGACCCTGACCTTCTGCACTGGTTCCGGTGCCGGAACCTTGTGGCGCGGCTGCTGGTATCGCTGCGCAAGGATCAGCCCGACCAGACTGACCATCTTCTGCAGCGGCTGCACGCCCCGGTGCCGGCATGACCGCGCGCAAGGTTGCCATGGTGATCAACGCGTTGGGCAGCGGCGGCGTGCCCGAGGCGGTTCTGAACCTTTGCACGCATCTGCCGCGCGAAAGATATGCGCCGCAGGTCTTTGCGCTGAAGCCCGAGGATGGGCAGGACAGCGGCACCCGGCACCGCTTTGCTGCCGCTGGCGTTCCTGTCACCGTCGCCACCGCGACGGACGGCAAGATCGGCACCGTCGCAGAACTGGCCGATTGGTTATCGGATCAGGGTATCGCGATCCTGCACAGCCATTCCTACCGGCCCAACCTATATGCGCGCATGGCAGGGGCGATCTGCCGCCCAAGGGGACTGCACATCGTCGCGCATTACCACAATCAGTATGATGACAAGTGGCCCGCTGGCAGCCCGGCCTTGCGTCTTGAACGGCAACTGGCGGGCGTAACCGACGCCATGATTGCCGTGTCAGACAACGTGCGCAGCCATGTGGCACAGGCCATCGGGGTAGACGAAAGCCGCATCCGCCTTGTTCCGAACGGCATTGCCGCCGACAAGGTGCGCAAACTGGACCGGGCCACGGCGCGGCGCCAGATGGGGTTGCAGCCCGGCGATCTGGCCATCGGCGTCATTGGCCGGATCTGCGCACAAAAGGGGCAGGAGGATATGGTTGAAGCCGCCCTTCTGTTGCGCCAGACGCGGCCCGAGGCCGTTGTCCTGTTGATCGGCGCGGCAGAAGATGCAGCCCTTTCCAGCCGCCTTGCTGCCCGGATTGCTGCGGCAGGTGCTAGCACAACGATCCGCTTTATCGGGCATATGCCAGACATCGCCCCGGCCTATGCCGCACTGGATATCCTTGCCGCGCCCTCGCGGTGGGAAGGATTTGGCCTGATGCTGGTTGAGGCGATGGCAGCGGGTTTGCCCGTTGTCGCCACCGATGCCGGCGCGATTGCCGAGGTGACGGGCGGGGCCGCCCAACTTGTGCCAATAGGCGATCCAACCGCCATGGCCGCCGCACTTGCCGCGCTTGACATGCAAAAGCGGACCGCACTGGCAAAGGCAGGTCTTGCGCGTGCGCAGGCGTTTCAATGGCCTGCCGCCGCAGCCCGTCTGGCGGCCATTTACGATGGCTTGCCATGCCATTGATCCACCTGATCCGCCACGGCGAAACAGACGGTAACCGGAACCACTATGTCGGACGCAAGGATCTGTGGCTGAACACCAAAGGACAATCACAGGCAATCTCGCTGGCAGAGACACTGGCAGCTTTCCCGATTGCGCGGATTATCTCCAGCCCCTTGCAACGTGCCCTGCAAACCGCACAACCGCTGGCCCGGCGGCTGCGTCTGACCATCGAACCGAACCCTGCACTGATCGAATTCGACTTTGGCCAGCTACAGGACCTGCCGAAAGCCGATTACGCGCTTGATCTGCGCAAACAACATGGACTTGTGCGGGTGCCCGGCGGTGAATGCCTGCAAGATGTGTGGAAAAGGTTGCAGCCACTGCGGTCAGACCTTCTGGCGCGACCTGTTGACGGGGATGTGGCCTTGGTCGGCCATTACTGGTCAAATCGCATGCTCTTTGGCCTTTTGTCCGGTATGCCCTTTGAGCAGGCCCTTGGTGTCTGCAGCTACAAGCCCGACACCGGCACGTCCTTCGCCATTCACTGGCCTGAAGGTTAGAAGCATGTGGTTGTAAGGCATCAGGGGATCTTGTTGTGCCGCAAACGATGACAGATTCTTCATTCGAACGTCCGCCTTTGGCCATGGGCGTAGAAACCGTCGCACAAGGGCGGGCCGAACCAGAACTGGGCAGGCGACATCACTTATGTCTGGACACGGGTGGGCCGGGTCTATCTTGCCGTGATCCTTGATCTTTTCTCAAGGCGCGTGATCGGCTGGGCCATCAGCAACCGTTTGAAACAGGATCTGGCACGCGGCGCGCTGACCCTGGCGATCGCAATCCACAGGCCGCCAGCCCTGCCCTGCCTTTAGGTCAGTCCGGTTCTGAAAGAAGGTGCTCGAAGCGTACAGAATGGTCGTCTAAAGGTGCCACTGCGCCTATTTGACTTCACCACGATGCCCGGGCATGCGGCCTGGCCTGGGTTTGAAGACGGGAAGGAACAGATCAAACCGGATCGCCATGGCGCGCAAGCCAAAGCCGAAACCAATCGCGATGCCGGTGGCGGCCAGCCTTGGAACCCCGACGCCATCCGCCACAAGAAGCGCAATCGAACCACTTGCCGCGGCGGTGACATAGATATCGCGCCGCAACAGGATTGAGGGTTCTTGTCCCAAGAGATCGCGCAAGATGCCGCCCACGGCCGCTGTAATGACACCCATGCACACCGCCACCAAGGGGCCCGCCCCCATGTCCAGCGCCTTGGCGGTGCCCACGGTCGTGACCAACGCCATGCCGAAGGCATCAAGATACAACAGGATGCGGTAGCGCGAGGCCACAAGATGCGCCGAAAAATGCTCGATGGCGGCCGCCCCCATGCACAGCGCAAGCGGGGTTGCATCGACTACCCAGAACACCGGGGCGCCCAGCAACAGGTCACGCACTGTGCCCCCACCCACGCCGGTGACGACGCCAAGCCAGAGGAACCCCACGATATCCATCTGCTTGCGCGACGCGACCAGCGCACCGGTGATCGCAAAGACGACCACCGATGCAAGGTCAAGGGCGCGCAGGATGTCAAACACGTCGGCGGGCAAGTCCATGTCAGAGGTGACTCACCAGCCAGAGCGAGATCGCCGGAAACGCCACAAGCAGCCCCAGCCGGATGACATCCACGGCGATAAAGGGCACCAGCCTCTTGAAGATGCGCAGAACCGGCACGTCGGGCAGAACGGCCTTCAGGACAAAGACATTCATGCCAACCGGCGGCGTGATCAGCGCAATTTCGGTGACGACAACCACGATGATGCCGAACCAGACCAGATCAAAGCCTTGTGCGGCCACAACCGGCGCGAACAGGGGCACAAAGATCAGGATGATGGCCAGCGAATCCTTCACGCAGCCAAGCACCAGAAACACCACAAGGATCGCGATGATCAGCGCAAAGCCGGTTAGGCCAAAGCTGTTGACCAGATCAAGAATACCGACCGACAGCCCTGACATGGTCAGCAGTTTGGACAGCATCATGGCACCAAACAGCACGACATAAAGCGAGATGGAGGTATAGGCGGTTTCAAGGATAACAGTCCGCAGCACCTTCAGCGACAAGCGCCCATGCAGGAAGGACACGATGACCGACATGCCCGCGCCGATGCCAGCGGCCTCGGTTGCCGTGAACAGCTTGCCGTAAAGGCCGCCGATGATCAGGCCGAACAGAAAGACAAAGGGCCAGATGCCTTTCAGCGAGGCGTGACGTTCGGCCCAGCTGCTGCGCGCGCCCTTGGGGGCCTCTTCAGGTCTGCGCCACGCGACGAACAGGATGGCCGCAATATAAAGCGTCAGGCCCAGAAGGCCCGGCAGCACGCCCGCGATGAACAGATCACCGGTGTTGGTCTGTGTGATGATGCCGTAGATCACCATGATGATTGACGGCGGGATCAGGATGCCCAGCGTGCCGCCTGCCGCGATGGTGGCGGAGGCAAGGCTATCGGAATAGCCATAGCGGCGCATGCTGGGATAGGCAACCTTGGCC
The DNA here is from genome assembly GCA_025458385.1 of Paracoccaceae bacterium. GTDB lineage: Bacteria > Pseudomonadota > Alphaproteobacteria > Rhodobacterales > Rhodobacteraceae > JAAFHS01. Next base: position 9,558 of record JALOSO010000039.1, read on the forward strand.
ATCGTGGCGGCGGTGGCATAGCTGGACCCGCAGACAGACCCGAACCCGGCACAGGATACCATGGTGGCCAGCGACAGCCCGCCCCGCACGGACCCCAGATAGGCATAGGCCGCGCGGAACAGATCCTGCGCAATCCCGGTGCGCGAGATGACATTGCCCATCAGGATGAACATCGGCACAACGGCCAGATCATAGGACAGAACTGCCTCGGACACCGTCAGGGGGAACAGCGTCAGCGCCGTGGTCAGGCTGGTGATATAGGCCAGCCCGGCCAGCGAAACGGTCATCAGGGCAATGCCCAAGGGCACGCGCAAAAAGGCCAGCAGGATGACTGCGGCCATGGAAATGAAACCGACGGTCACAGCAATTCCTCCTGATCCTGAGCGATGGAGATTGGGGCGGCAAAGGCGGTGTAAACTGCAGCCAGAGCCGACAGGGCCGCACAGACCGCCATCCAGCCATACAAAGGCGCGCGGGGGATGTTCAGGCCCTGACTGACCTCGGAATAGGTGGCGGCAGAGATGGCTTTGCTGACCAGCGTCCAGGCGAGAATGGCAAACACCACAGCGGTCAGCAGGATGGTCGTTTTTGCCCACCATGCAAAACGCGGCTGCAGCAGGAATTTGTCGAACAGATCAACCTTCAGGTGCATCGCGGCAAGGGTCAGCAGCGGCAGGCCGGTAAAGACCAGCAGGGCCATCAGATGTTCGGTCAGGTCATGCGCGCCAAAGACCGGGTGGTCAAACAGGCGGCGGCCGATGACATCGGTAAAGGTCAGGGCGACCATCAAGGACATCAGGCAGACAAGGACGGTCTCTACCCACCGCCGGATCGTGTTTGCTATTTTCATCTGCTGGCCCCTCCCAAGGCCGTGACGGTGACGGGGGTGGCCCGGCGACAGATCGCCGGGCCGGGTGTTGTCACGGCGCGCTCAACGCGGCATAGGCGGCCAGATAGGCGGCGCGCATGGCGGCAGGGTCAGCGACACCTGCGGCCTTGGCAGCGTCGATCCATTCAGCGGTCATCGTGTCGGACACAGCCGTGATGGCAGCCATCAACTCGGGCGAGGGTTCGTTGAAGGTGTGGGTGCCATCGGCAAACAGCGCCATGGCCTTTTCATGCTGCGCGTTGAACTGCTGGCCCCACAGCCGCGACAGCGCCTCACCCGAAATGGCGGCAATGGCGGTGCGGTCGGCTTCATCCAGGCTTTGCCATTTGGCTTCGTTCATCACGATGAAAAAGCTGCTGTCATACAGGCCGTTCGGCACGATGGTGTGCTGGGTCAGCGCCTCTTCCAGCCGGAAGTTCATCACGGATTCAACCGAATGCAGGGATGCGTCGATCACGCCGCCTTCCAGCAGTTCATAGGCCTTGGTCGCAGGGGCCGCGACCGGAACCGCCCCAAGGGATTCCATGATCCGGGCCTGTATTGGCCCGCCGATGCGCACCTTCTGGTTGGCCATGTCTTCGGGCGTGATCACGGGTTTGTCGCCATGGTGGATCTGCCCGCCGCCAAACAGGCCAACACCCAGCATGTGAACCCCGTCAAAGGCGGCGTTATCGGCAAGGTACGCCTCGTAGGTGCGCCACAGGGCGACCGAAGATGCCTCGGCATCGGTGCCGACAAAGGGGAATTCGGCGAACCACATCGCGGTGAAACGCTCGGGTTCATAGGTGAAGTTGCCCCATGTGATGTCGGCAACCCCGGTACGTGCCAGCTCAAAGTGCTGCGGCGGCGCCCCCAGCGGTGCGGGCATGATGTTCAGCGTCACACGGCCTTCGGTGGCGGTGGCAATGCTTTCGGCATAGGGCACCAGAATGGCGGTGTAGATGAAGTGCGTTTGCGGCACCCAGCTGGACACGGTCAGCGCCGTTTCAGCATGGGCTGCTGCGCCAAAGCCAAGGCCAAGGCAAAGCGCCAAGGTTGCGGTGGTCAGTGTGGTTTTCAGGGTCATCGCGGGTTCCTCCCATGGATTTGCGATTGTGGTGGTGGTCAGCCGATGGGCGGTTACCCGGCTGCAGAAAGGGCGAGTTCGACAAGGATGGATGCGCCGACCGGGATGATGTCCGGGTCAAAACGGTAGTCGGCGTGGTAGCAATAGGCCCCGTCCTGACCCACAAAGATGTAGGCGCCGGGCAGGTGTTGGCGGAACAGGGCAAAGTCTTCGGACGCCATCACAGGGCGCGGGTTGGTGATCAGACGTTCCGTACCAAGGCGGCGGATCACCGCATCCCGCGCCATGGTGGCGCAGCCGGGATCATTCATCAGAACCGGCACTTTGGCGGTGATCTTTACGTTGACAGGCGTGCCGAAAGCAGCGGCCGTGCTGTCGCCTGCGGCGTTGAGCAGGCGGTGAACCTCGGCCCGCGCGGTTTCGGAATGGCTGCGCAGCGAGCCTGCGATGCGGACCTCTTCGGGCAGGATATTGGCGGCCTGACCACCCGCGATCTGACCAAAGGACAGAACCGCGCTATCGCGGGAATCCGTTCTGCGGGTCAGCAGTTGCTGGCACAGGCCTAGAAAATGCGCGGCGGCAAGGATAGCGTCCTGCCCGGTGTGCGGGGCTGATCCATGCGTGCCTTGTGCGGTGATGGTGACGCTGATCTCATCCGACGATGCCAGCGCCGCGCCGTCAGCAACCCCGACTGATCCTTTGGGCAGGCCCGGTATATTGTGCAGCGCATAAATGGCAGACAGCGGCACAAGGGCCAAAAGCCCGGCCGCGATCATCGCACCAGCCCCCGTCAGCAGTTCCTCGGCGGGCTGGAAGATGAAGGCCACATTCACAGCCAGATCAGGCTGCGCGGCAAGGTAGGCGGCGGCGGTCAGCAGTGTGGCCATGTGCCCGTCATGGCCGCAGCCATGATAGCGCGGGCCATCCGCCGTCTGCACCGTGCCATCGGCAGGGCCTGTCATCGGCAAGGCATCCAGTTCCGCCCGCAAGCCCACAAAGGGTGCCGCCCGATCAGCCCGCGCGCCGCGCAAAAGGCCAACCAGCCCCGTGCCACCGATGCCTTCGATGACGTCAATCCCAAGGGTGCGCAGCGCCGACGCGACATAGGCCGCCGTCCGATGCTCGGCAAACCCGGTTTCGGGCATGGCGTGCAGGGCGTGAAACCACGCAAGGCTTTGCGCCTGCGTTCCGTCATGCCAGCATCGAAAGGAGGTGGTCATTTCGTTGCACCAGACAATAATCTTGTGATGCAACTATTCGCGAAGGCGGCTTTCAAACAAGGTATCAGGCCATACTTGTTGGCCCCTAGTCGGGCTGCATATCCGGATAGTCTTGCAGCGCGCGCCTATAGTCATCGGACCGGACCCATTGACCCAGCCGGTCAATCTGTTCGAACAGGCGCGCGCGTTCTTCGGGCGAAAAGCGGGCCAGCAGCAGCGCTTCCAGCGCGTCAGACACCACTCTGCCCCGCTGGCGAAGGGCGCGGCCAGCCTCGCTCGTGGACAGGTGATACTTGCGCGCATCTGTGCCCGATGAGGTGCGCAACAGCAGCCCATCCCCGATCAGCTTTTGCAGGATGCGCGATGTCAGACTGCGCTCCAGCCCGCTTTTGTCCCACACCTCAACAAAGGTCACGCCCGGATTGTCATCAACGATTCGCAGCACGCGGATTTCGCGGATCGAATAGCCCAGCTCGCGCAGGAAGATGGCATCATTCCCGGCAATGGCCTCATCGGCAATGATTTCCAGAAGATCTGTCAAGCGCTTGCTGGGAAAACCGGTATCGGGCATGGGGTCCATCCTTAGGCCTTTTCGGGCGCGTGCCCTTGTGATGAACATTCTTGTGTCATGTAGTATCTTTATGCAATAGTTGCACAGTAAGACAATCTGACAGCGCAACATAGGCAGCCAATGCTCCAGCCCCTCTCAACCCCTGCATCCAAAGGTGCCAGCCACAGCATCGGCCCGATGCTGCGCGGCGCAGACGATGGGCGCTTTGGGTATCGCACCAGACCACAACGGTATTGGACCAGCGGCCCCCGGGGGTGCCATCTTCAGGTCATCGAAAGACTCGCAGAAAAGGCCAGTGCCGTGACCAAGATTGATCGTATCGACGCCATCATCATCGACGTGCCCACCGTGCGCGGGCATGTCCTGTCAATGACCACGATGCTGACCCAATCGGTCGTGCTGGTGCGCATCCGGTTTTCGGATGGGTCTGAAGGCTTGGGCGAAGGCGCGTCGATTGGTGGGCTGTCTTATGGCCCCGAAAGCGTGGAAAGCGTGAAGCTGGCGATTGACGCCTATATTGCGCCTGCGCTGGTCGGGATGAACGCGGACGGCATCGCTGCCGCCAGCGCGCATATGGAAAAGGCCGTGAAGGGCAACCCGATTGCCCGCGCCGCCGTGGAATGTGCCCTGTGGGATGGCCTTGGCCGCCGCAGCGGCCTGTCTGTCGCGCAACTGTTCGGGGGCCGGGTACATGACCGCCTGCCGGTGGCCTGGACGCTGGCCAGCGGCAACAGCCAGACCGATGCGGATGAGGCGGTACAGATGCTGGACGCCCGCCGCCACCGCGATTTCAAGCTGAAAATCGGCAAGCGCAGTGTGAAGCAAGACATCGCCCATGTCGCCGCCATCGCCGCTGCTGTGGGCGACCGGGGCACGATCCGCGTGGACGTGAACCAGGCCTGGAGCCTGACCGACGCCCGCTATGGCGCGCGGGGCCTGCAAGAGATCGGCTGCATTCTGATCGAACAGCCCGTGGCCCGCGACAAGCTGGCCGCGCTGAAATCGCTGACCGATGGGTATGAAATCGCCATCATGGCCGACGAGGTGCTGCAAGGCCCGGCTGATGCGATGCGGGTCGCCGCCAACCGGTCAGCCGATGTGTTTGCGGTCAAGGTCTGCCAGTCGGGCGGGCTGAAACCGGCCTCGGACGTGATCGCCATTGCCCGCGCTGCCGGGATCGATCTTTACGGCGGCACCATGCTGGAAAGCGGGCTTGGCACTGCCGCCGCGATCCAGCTTTTCGCCACCGTGCCGGAATGGCAGTTCGGGACTGAGATGTTCGGGCCATTGCTGCTCAAGGACGAAATTCTGGCCACGCCGCTGGAATACAAGGATTTCTCGGTGACCGTGCCGCAAGGCCCGGGCTTCGGGGTCAGCCTCGACGATGACAAGGTGAACTTTTACCGCCGCGACCGGACGGTCACGGTTAAGGCCATCGCGGGCGAATAGCACCTCCTTACCGGGGGGATAGGGGCGCTGAACCACCAGTTCAGCGGACGGGAGAGATTTGCCCGCTGGGCAGCAAGGGAGGAGACACAGATGTTTACCGATGCAGGACTTGACGAGATCAGCCGCCGCCTTGACGGCATCGTGCAGGACAAACCCGCCGAGGGCATTTTCCGCGCCCGCCGCGACATGTTCACCGACGCCGAGCTGTTCGAGCTGGAGATGAAGCACATCTGGGAAGGCAACTGGATTTATCTGGCGCACGAATCCCAGATCCCGAACATCAACGACACCTTCACCACCCATATCGGCCGTCAGCCGATCATGATCACGCGTGACAAGACCGGCACGCTGCACGCCCTGATCAACGCCTGCTCGCACCGCGGCGCCATGCTGTGCCGCCACAAGCGGCAGAACAAGGC
>JALOSO010000040.1 GCA_025458385.1 Paracoccaceae bacterium
AGGCGGGGACAAAAGATCGGGGCCAATGCCGTGGACGTTGAATGCTTCGCGCGGCATGTCGCGCTGCGGATTGAAATACTGGTGAAAGGTTCGGCCGGTCGGCAGATGATTGAACATCTCGACCGCGCCGATTTCGACAATCCTGTGGCCTTCGGCGGGTTCAAAGCCCGTTGTTTCGGTATCCAGGGCTATTTCACGCATTTCGTTCCCTTTTGCGGCGGATGTCATCCAGCACATGCCTGACGGCGGTGCGGGCGCTGTCAAGGGTCAGGGTCTCGATCACGTAGTCTGCGCGCTTTTGCTTTTCTGCATCAGGCATCTGGCGGGCAAGGATCATCTGGAAATCCTGTTCCGTCATCTCGCCCCGCGCCAGAACGCGCGAACGCTGCACATCTGCGGGGACTGTGACCACGACCACGGCATCGCAGGCCGCGTTGGCCCCGGTTTCAAACAGCAGCGGAATATCAAGAAGCACCACCTCGGCGCCGGCATGCGCGGCCAGAAACCGGGCCCGGTCCTGCGCTGTCAGCGGATGCACGGTTGCATTCAGCCAGTCCATCACGGCCGGATCATCACGGATCAGGTCGCGCAACGCTGGGCGCAGAACACTGCCGTCGGCGGCAATCGCCTGCGGATAGCGCCGGGCAATCGCCTGGGTTGCGGCACCGCCTGCTGCATAAAGCTGACGAACTGCTGCATCGGCATCCCAGACCGGAACGCCCGCATCGGCAAAAATCGCGGCGGTGGTGCTTTTGCCCATGCCGATACTGCCGGTCAGACCGAGGACAAAGCTCATGCGCCCAGCACCGCCCGGCGCGTCGCCTCGTCAACCTCGGGGCGGTGGCCAAACCAGCGTTCAAAACCGGGGGCCGCCTGATGCAACAGCATGCCCAGCCCGTCGACGACATGGCAGCCACGGGCCTCGGCCTCGATCAGAAACTGGGTTTTCAGGGGGGTATAGACCAGATCTGTCACAAGGGCCGCAGGTGACAGCGCATCCAGCGGCAGACGAAAATCCGGCTTGCCCGTCATGCCCAAAGCGGTGGTGTTGACCACTGTCGCCGCACCTTCGATCATGTTGCTGGCCTGCACCCAATCATGCACCACGACCTTGGCCCCAAAATCATTGCGCAGCGCCTCGGCCCGCGGGCGGGTGCGGTTGGCAATGCGGATTTCGGGAACGCCGACCTCGATCAGGGCGGCGACCACTGCCCGCGCAGCCCCGCCAGCCCCCAGAACCGCAGCCGGACCTGAAGCAGGTTGCCAATGTGGCGCATGTTGCCGGAGGTTTGCAACAAACCCGGCCCCGTCGGTATTGTCAGCCTGAATGCGGCCATCCTTGCGGAAAAGCAGGGTGTTCGCAGCACCGATCAGGGCTGCCCGATCTGTGACCACATCAGCAATGGCCAGAACGGTTTCCTTATGTGGAATGGTGACGTTCAGTCCGACGAAGCCCTGTTTTGGCAGGCAATGCAACACATCGCGCAGGTCTGCCTGTGCAACATCCATCGGGATGTAAAAGCCTGCAATGCCATAGCGCCGCAGCCAGTAACCATGGAGCGCCGGAGAGCGGCTGTGCGCGATGGGAGAGCCGATGACCCCGGCAAGGGGGATGCGGGGGTGTGATGTTGTCATGATGCGATAAGCCCCCGGTCGGCAAGGTAGCCCAGCACTTGTGGCATGGGGAGGCCCTGAATGGCGGTCGTTTCGCCTGTGACGGCGGAAAACAGCCGGATGCCTTCGGCTTCGATCCGGTAGCAGCCAACGCAATGGCGGATTTCGGACCAGAACGCGGTAACATAATCGGTGATGAAGGTGTCGGATAAGGGCCGCATCGTCAGCCGGGGTTCAGCGATGTATCGCCAGACCGGTTTTGCACCGTCATAGATCACGGTCGCGGTAAACAGGCTGTGTTGATGCCCCCGCAGACGTTTCAGTTGTGCCATGGCATCAGCAGGGTCTGTTGGTTTTGACAGCGTTTCGCCGTTCAATGCCAAAATCTGATCACAGCCGATGACCATGGCCCCCGGATGCTTTTCGGCGATCTTGCGGGCCTTCAGCTCAGCCAAGGTATCGGCGATATCGCGGGGGGACGCGCCTTCTGCAATCAGGCCATCGCGCGCCGTTTCTTCATCAATGCGGGCCGGCATCGCGTCGTATTCAACACCTGCGCGGGACAACAGGGCCTGCCGCGCCTGCGACGACGATGCAAGGATCAGTTCCGGCATGCGTGCCCCCAAGGCGGAGGCGCACAGTCAAAGCTGTGGAAAACCGGGTGGTTTGTCCTGTGTTCAAGCTGCTTCATAAGGTCCAACTGAAAAGTGACCGAGGGACGAAGTCAAGCCGGGGGTGGGTTTTCCAGATGTGCAAAGCGTCTGACAGGATCTGTGTATAAGATGTGTCGTGAGGTCACTTTGCAGAAAGTTGGTGGGGCAGGCATGCGAAAGGCTGACTTAAACTAATGATTTTATGATATTTTGTTCTTTCATTCGAACGGTTTTTGGCTTTGCCCCTGCAAAGGTGGGTCAACCGTCGTTGGATAAATCTGTGGACAAAATCATCAATTCTGTTGTCCACAGGCCCTACAAAAGCATCAACCTTTCTTTATAAATCTTTCTTCAAGTAGGGAACACATGACGGACCTGTTGATCGATTGGTATCCTTGGATCAAGGCGCTGCATATCATTGCGGTGATCGCCTGGATGGCGGGGTTGTTCTATCTGCCGCGGCTGTTTGTCTATCATGTGGAACAGGCAGCGGTGCCCAGTCTGCCGCCGGTTTTGCAGATAATGGAGCGCCGGTTGCTGCGTGCGATCATGAATCCGGCGATGATTGCGACCTGGGTCTTTGGCCTGTGTCTGGTCGCGACACCGGGGATCATCGACTGGAGTGCGGTGTGGCCCTGGACCAAGGCCATCAGCGTGTTGGCGATGACAGGGTTTCACATGTGGCTGGCTGGACAGCGCAAACGTCTGGCGGATGGCACAAGCGGGCTGACGGGGCGGGCCTATCGGATTGCCAATGAAGTGCCGACTTTGCTGCTGATCGTTATCGTGATTTCGGTGGTGGTCAAGTTCTGACGTTGACTCGGGTCAGGTTGGCGCTTAACAGGCGGGTGTCCGGGCATTCGCGCGGAATTTCCCCTTTTATACGCGGACGGGTGCTGTGTGGGCCCTGAATGCATTCTGATGATGGTCACCCATGACAACTGAACGCCTGAACCTTGCGGACCTCAAGGCCAAGACCCCCGCTGATTTGCTGGCCATGGCAGAGGAGTGGGAGATCGAGAACGCGCCGTCCATGCGCAAGGGCGAGATGATGTTCTCGATCCTGAAAGAGCATGCGGAAGAAGGATGGGAGATTGGCGGCGACGGGGTGTTGGAAGTCTTGCAGGATGGGTTCGGCTTTTTGCGGTCTCCGTCCGCTAATTATCTGCCCGGGCCTGATGATATCTATGTCAGCCCCGAGATGATCCGCCAGTTTTCACTGCGGACGGGTGACACGATTGAAGGTGTGATTCAGGCGCCGCGGGAAAACGAGCGGTATTTCTGCCTGACGAAGGCCACGAAGATCAACTTCGATGATCCGGAAAAGGCACGTCACAAGGTGCATTTCGACAACCTGACGCCGCTGTATCCGGATGAGCGGTTGAAGATGGAAGTGGAAGATCCGACGATCAAGGACCGTTCGGCGCGGATCATTGATCTGGTGGCACCGATCGGGAAGGGCCAGCGTGGGTTGATTGTGGCGCCGCCGCGGACAGGCAAGACAGTGCTGTTGCAGAACATCGCCCATTCGATCGCGACGAACCATCCGGAGGCCTATCTGATTGTGCTGCTGATCGACGAGCGGCCGGAAGAAGTAACGGACATGCAGCGGTCTGTGCGTGGTGAAGTTGTTTCATCGACGTTCGACGAACCGGCGACACGGCACGTGGCTGTGGCGGAAATGGTGATTGAAAAGGCGAAGCGGCTGGTCGAGCATAAACGGGATGTTGTTATCCTTTTGGATAGTATCACGCGACTGGGGCGTGCGTTCAACACGGTGGTGCCGTCTTCCGGCAAGGTGCTGACGGGCGGCGTGGATGCGAATGCGTTGCAGCGGCCGAAGCGGTTCTTTGGGGCGGCGCGGAATATTGAGGAAGGCGGGAGCCTGACGATTATTGCGACGGCGCTGATCGATACGGGCAGCCGGATGGATGAAGTGATCTTTGAGGAATTCAAGGGCACGGGCAACAGCGAGATTGTGCTGGACCGTAAGGTGGCGGACAAGCGGGTATTCCCGGCGATGGATATTCTGAAATCCGGCACACGGAAGGAAGACCTGCTGGTTGAGAAGTCTGATCTGCAGAAGACCTATGTGCTGCGGCGGATCCTCAATCCGATGGGCACGACGGATGCAATTGAATTCCTGATTGGCAAGTTGAAGCAGACCAAATCGAATGCTGAGTTCTTTGAGTCGATGAACAGCTAGCATTTGTCGGGGACGGACGATGGAACACACCATCTATGCCCTCGCATCAGGGCGAGGGCGAGCGGGTGTTGCGGTGATCCGTTTGTCGGGACCGCATGCCCATGCCGCGATCGTAGCGCTGACAGGTGGTTTGCCGGAGGTCAGGCGTGCCTCTCTGCGAAATTTGCGCTGGGAGGGTGAGGTTCTTGATACGGCGCTGGTGATCGTATTTGCCAAAGGCGCGAGCTTTACGGGCGAAGAGTCGGCTGAGATTCATCTGCATGGTGGCCAGGCGGTTGTTGCAGTTGTGCTGCAGGCCCTGGCGTCTATTGATGGGTTACGAATCGCCGAAGCGGGCGAGTTTACCCGGCGGGCGCTGGAAAACGGGTGCCTTGACTTGCACGAGGTTGAGGGCCTGGCCGATCTGATCGATGCCGAGACGGAGGGCCAGCGGAAGCAGGCGCAGCGTTTGCTTCAGGGGGATTTTGCGGAAAGGGTGGCCACCTGGCGTGATGGATTGCTGCATGCCCTGGCGTTGGTTGAGGCGACTATTGATTTTGCGGATGAAGATGTTCCCGTTGATGTGTGGCCGGAGGTTCGGCATCAGGTTGCGGTTTTGGCTGGCCAGATGCAGGCGGATCTGGAGGGAGCCCAAGCTGCAGAGCGGATGAGATCAGGGTTTGAAGTGGTCATCCTGGGCCCGCCAAATGTTGGAAAATCAACGTTGATCAATGCTTTGTCAGGACGCGATGCGGCAATGACGTCCGACATCGCGGGCACAACGCGTGACGTGATCGAGGTCCGGCTTGATCTGGACGGCTTGCCGGCAATTCTGCTTGATACGGCAGGTCTGCGGGAGACGGCGGATATTCTGGAACGTGAAGGGATCCGCCGTGCACGGGAAAGGGCACATGGAGCAGACATGATCGTACTTGTGCGTGATGCCGCGCACGCTGATTGGTCAGATGTGGTCTTGATGCCCGATCTGGTCGTTTCATCGAAGGCGGACTTGGGGTATGCTGAACCCGATGATCTTGCTGTGTCAGCGGTGACCGGGGTTGGGATGCGTGCGTTGCGAGACAAGATCGTCAGCCATCTTGCGCGGAAGGTTACCATGTCCGGCGTGGTCTTGAATGCCCGGCACAAGGAAGCAGTTGCGCGCGCAACCGCTGCCTTGCATCAGGCCGAGGTTGCGATTGATGTTGGTGGCGATACAGAGATTGTTGCGCTGCATCTGCATGAGGCGCGGCATGCCGTGGCCTCTTTGACGGGCGCTATTGGGACAGAAGATGTATTGGGCGAAATCTTCAGTCGGTTCTGCATCGGAAAGTAAGGAATGTTTCACGTGAAACAGCATGATGTCATTGTCATAGGCGGCGGGCATGCAGGGGTTGAGGCGGCAGCCGCAGCTGCGCGACGTGGCGCTGCAACGCTGCTGATTACCTTGAAAGCGGCTGCAATTGGCAGCATGTCCTGCAATCCAGCAATTGGAGGCTTGGGCAAAGGCCATCTGGTGCGTGAAGTTGACGCAATGGATGGGCTGATCGGGCGTGCGGCGGATAAAGCGGGAATTCAATTTCGTTTGCTGAACCGCAAGAAAGGTTCTGCGGTTCAAGGCCCGCGCCTTCAGGCGGACCGCAAGTTGTTTCGTGCTGCCGTACAAGCTGCTGTCACAGAGACAACCGGGCTTACCGTTTTGGAGGGAGAGGTTGCCGGCCTGACGATTTCAGGTGACCGGGTGACAGGTGTTCGATTGGTTACGGGTGAGCTTGTTGCCGCACAAGCCGTGGTTCTGACCGCTGGCACATTTCTGAATGGTCGAATTCATCTTGGACCCAAATCCTGGGCAGCGGGTCGCATGGATGAAGACCCGTCCAATATCCTCGCAGATCAGATGCGAGATCTTGGGTTTGTAACGGGTCGCCTGAAAACCGGCACCCCACCGCGGCTGGACGGAACATCGATTGACTGGGGTCGCCTTGAACAACAGCATGGTGACGACGAGCCGATCTTTCTGTCCTTTCTGACGACGAAAGTAGCCGCGCGGCAGGTTTTCTGCGGAATTACCCATACGAACGCCCAAACACACGAGATTGTCCGGCAGAATCTTGAGAAATCAGCAATGTACGGCGGATTCATTCAAGGCGTTGGCCCGCGCTACTGTCCATCGCTCGAAGACAAGGTCGTTCGATTTGCTGAAAAAGACAGCCATCAGATTTTTTTGGAACCGGAAGGGCTAGATGATACGACCGTTTACCCAAACGGTATCTCGACCTCGTTGCCTGAAGAAGTACAAACTGCTTACGTGCGAACGATCGTGGGCCTTGAGAATGTCAGGATCATTCAACCGGGTTATGCGATTGAGTATGACTATTTTGATCCGCGGGGCCTGCGGACAACACTTGAAACGAAGCACTTAACGGGGTTGTTTTTCGCTGGTCAAATCAACGGGACAACCGGTTATGAAGAGGCCGCAGCACAGGGGCTTGTCGCCGGAATAAACGCCGCGGGGCATGCACTTCAGCTCGCGACGTTTCTTCCAAGCCGAACTGACAGCTATATTGGTGTCTTGATTGATGATCTGACGCGATTTGGCGTTACGGAACCATATCGGATGTTCACATCCCGCGCAGAGTTCCGGCTTTCGATCCGGGCAGACAACGCCGACCAACGATTGACAGACATCGGACGGAAACTGGGTGTTGTGTCAGATGACCGTTATTCAATTTACCAGGCAAAAGCTGCCCGGATCGCTAACGGCATTGATCAACTCCGAATGGTCACAGCTTCGCCGAATGCCTTGGCGCAGGCGGGCATTGCCGTCGTTCAAGATGGTCGTAAGCGGAGTCTTTTTGATGTCTTTGCGTTTCCGAACGTCACCACTGCTCAGATTTCCGCACTGAATGCGCCCTTCGCTGAATTGTCGCCCGCAGATCAGCAGCAGATCGCCACCGAAGCCCTTTATGCACAATATGTGCAGCGCCAGAGCGCTGAGGTTGCTTTGCTGCAGCGGGATGAACGCCTATCAATTCCCTCTGCGCTGGACTTTCAAACGATCAGTGGCCTTTCCGGAGAATTGCAACGCAAATTGACGCTGCTTCGGCCCGGCACAATTGCTGAAGCCAAGCAGATCGAAGGAATGACTCCTGCGGGTCTGCTTGTGGTCATTGCTGCCATCAAGCGGTTCCAACGCGTTTCGACGGGAACCTGAGACAACATGCGTCGGGCAGATGTTTCACGTGAAACAATTGACAGGCTTGATATCCTCGCGGGTCTGATCCGAAAGTGGAGCAGTACCATTAATCTTGTTGCGCCATCGACGCTACCGATGTTGGAGCAACGCCATATCCTTGATTCGCTGCAAATTCGCCACTTCGCCCCACCTCTTCCCGTTTCCTGGCTGGATATCGGCACAGGGGCTGGTTTCCCAGGCTTGGTCATAGCTGCAGAACTTGCGGATAGCGCGCCTGAATGCCAGGTTACTTTTATCGAATCTGACAAACGCAAGGCCGTTTTCTTGCAGCAGGCCAGCAAGGCTATGGGTCTGACGCCCCGGATACTCGCCAGACGGATTGAAGAAGTCGCACCGCAAGCGGCGCAAGTGATCTCCGCGCGTGCCCTCGCCTCTGTTGAGGTGCTTTGTCAGCATGTGCGTCGGCACCTTCAACCTGACGGCGTTGCAATATTCCTGAAAGGTCAAACACTTGATCATGAGGTCGCACAGGCTGCACAGATAGGCTGGCGGTTTGATGCTGAACGCCATAAAAGCAATACAGATGATAGCGGAGTCATTCTGGTGATGCGGAATTTGCGCCTTGAGCACTGAAAATACTCCGAAACGCCCCCGCATCATCGCGGTCGCCAACCAGAAAGGCGGCGTCGGAAAAACCACGACAACTATTAACCTGGCGGCAGCCCTTGCAGAAAAGGGGCACAGAATTCTCGTTATCGACCTTGATCCTCAGGGCAATGCATCAACAGGTCTCGGCATTTCTCAGGCGCAGCGCACGGCAACAAGTTACGATCTGCTCCTCGGTGAGGGCGATAGAGCCGCCCTTGTGCAGCCCACTAACACACCGAACCTGTTCATCATTCCAGCGACTGCTGATCTCGCTTCGGCTGACCTCGCGCTTTCTGCAACAACGGGTCGTACGGTCGCGCTGCGTCAAGCCCTGTCGGCGCTTCTCTCAGCATTGCCCGACTTTCAATTCATGATCATCGACTGTCCGCCTTCGCTGAGCCTCCTGACCGTAAATGCCCTGATTGCCAGTGACTCGGTGCTTGTTCCGCTGCAGGCAGAGTTTTTTGCGCTGGAAGGACTTTCTCAGTTGATGCTGACAATACGAGAAGTCCGGCAGAACGGAAATCCACATCTGCGGCTTGAGGGGGTTGTCATTACAATGTTTGACGGTCGCAACAGGCTTGCTCAGCAGGTCGAAGAAGATGTACGAAACACCCTTGGCGAGCTTGTTTTTTCCACCAAAATCCCCCGCAATGTGCGCGTCAGTGAGGCGCCCTCTTTTGCTGTGCCGGTGCTCAGTTACGATTCAGCCTCGCGCGGAAGTATCGCCTATCGAGACCTCGCGATGGAAATCATCAATAAAATCAGAACCTAGAACGATATCAGGGAACCAGCATGGCACAGAAACCAGAAAAAAGGGCCCTGAACCGCGGGCTGTCGGCGCTGATGTCCGATGTCAATCTTGCGGCAGAGACTTCTATCCCAAAGGCGCCCGACCAAAATGTTCCGATCGAGTATCTGTCGCCGAACCCGCTGCAGCCGCGCAAGGATTTTGACCATGCCGCCTTGCATGAACTGGCAAATTCCATCCGCCAGCGGGGCGTCATACAACCGCTGATCGTCCGTCCCGCAGCCGCAGAGGGGCGATACGAAATTGTTGCGGGGGAACGCCGTTGGCGTGCCGCGCAATTGGCTGCCGTACATCTGGTTCCGGTGATCATCCGGGCGCTTTCGGATCAAGAGGTGCTTGAGGTTGCGATCATCGAGAACATCCAGCGGGCAGATCTGAATCCGCTGGAGGAGGCTATGGCCTACAAGCAGTTGATGGATGTTCACGGCCATACACAAGAGATGGTTGCAGAAGCCTTGTCAAAAAGTCGCAGTCATATTGCAAATCAGCTGCGCCTTCTTGGGTTGCCAGCCGAGGTTCAGTCGATGGTGCGCGCCGGCACCCTGACAGCAGGGCATGCGCGTGCGCTGATCACCAGCCAAGATCCGCTGGCACTGGCCAAGACCGTTGTCGGCAAAGGCCTTTCCGTGCGCGAGACCGAAACCCTGGCGCGCAGCGTCAAACTTCCAGCCCATATCCAGCGGCCCCAGCGGCGCATCGAAAAGGATGCCGACACCCGCGCGATCGAGGCCGATCTTTCCGCAAGCGTTGGAATGCCCGTGACCATAAAGCACGGTCCGGGTGATCAGAGGGGCCAGCTGACCATCAGCTATCGCAACCTCGAGGAACTTGACAGCCTTTGCCAGCTGTTGTCGTTGAACCACGGCTCTGTTCTGGCGCGGCAATAGTCGGTCACTCCAGTACGCAATCGCGCAGTTTCAGAAGGCCGCGGCGCAGCCATGTCCGCATGGTATTCACCGGAACCGTATGCCTGTTGGCAAGATCGACATAGGAAACCCCATCCAGATAGGCGCGCTTGATACAATCGGCGTGGCGGGGTTCAAGCCGGCCAAGGCACATCACAATCCGTTCGACCACGCCCTGCGCAACAAGATAGTCATCAGCGCCACGCCGCGGATCGACCAGATCATCCACCTCAAGCGCGTCCATTTCCGTGAAATGCCGCTGGCGCCGCTGGTCGATCGCATAATTCCGGGCAATCGTTGTCAGCCATGTCATCCCTGAACCGCGACTTTCGACATAGCTGCCCGCCCGCAACCAGATCCGCGCGTAAACTTCTTGCAGCCCGTCTTCGGCGCTCGCCCGGTTGCGCAGCATCCGCATCAACACCCCAAACAACGCATCCCGCGTCGCAAGGTAAAGCGCGCGAAATGCCGCCCGGTCCTGAACGGCCACTGCACGGATCAATTGGGCAACGGCATCATCGCTCACGGCGGCCATCCAGGCCGCACAAAGCTTATTCCAGACCTTAGAACCACCCGCAGCCCCCGCACCCGCAGGCGGCCCCATACCCCCTGCAGCCACAACTACGACTGGCCGCCAAACAAGTTTCCACGCCTCACAAAGTCGTGACAGGCGGGTTCACGAAAAAGCAACCCTTTCATGGGGCCACAGCCAGATCAGCCAGATTGCCAGCGCTAACCATGGTCCAAAAGCGACAGGATCACGTCGCTTTCCGCGATCCCTCGCGAGAACCTGCCCCAGTCCGCCCACGGCAGCAAGCAGCAGCACCACCGGCAAGGCCTGCCAACCTAACCAGGCACCCGCGGCGGCAAACAGCTTGGCATCACCAAGGCCAAGCGCCTCGATTCCGGTCTTTCGGTAATGCAGGGCACCGATCATTGCGAAGCTGCCAAAACCGATCAACGCGCCAATCGCATGATCAACCGGCCCGTGCTGCGAAACGCGCCATGCCAGCACCACGCCCACCATGATCATTGGCAAGCTCAGCCAGTCAGGTATGCGAAAGCTGCGCAGATCGATGACGGCAATCGCCAAAAGCGCGATGGCCAGGGTCAGCGACAGGGCGGCAAACAGCATGCGGGCATATCCGGGACAGCACGATTTCGTGCCATCTTGCTCGCGTCAGGTATCTGCGGCCAAGGCCTATCTTTTCCGCAGGGCCTGAAACTTTCGCCCTGCGCCCGACGTATCACCGGCACCATCAGCATGCGGCCGCGGCAGACCATCAGCCGCTGCAAAGGGCTGATGCAGGACGAAAACACAGGCGCGGCAAAGCGCGAACAAGGGGCGCAATCTGATGATCAGCCCCGCAAGGAGGACTGGATGAACTCAATGTCAAGATTGCTGATGGGAACTGTGCTTGCGGGAACCCTGGCTGCGGCTGCCCCCGCCACATGGGCATCAAGCCACCGAGAGGCGCCGGCGATTTCGGGTATGCCGCGCGTGGATTCGACGGATTTCTACATGTTCCGCAGCTTTTCCCCCGCGCGGATCGCAGAACCGGGCGCTGGCTATGTCACGTTGATTGCCAATTATGTGCCATTGCAGGCGCCCTATGGCGGGCCGAATTACTTCGCACTCGACAATGACGCGATCTATGAAATCCACATCGACAACAATGGCGATGCGCAGGAAGATCTGACCTTCCAGTTCAACTTCGATTCCGCGCTGGATGCAGCAGGAACACGCCGCAACGCCGGCATCGAACTGTCAATCGGCGGCCAGAACGTGGCCATCCCCTTGCGTCAGGCTGGCGGCATCGGGCCGGGCATTGATGGCGGGGCGCTGAACGAGCTTGAAACCTATACCGTGACATTGATCCGGGGCGACCGCCGCACAGGCCGCCGCTCTGTGCTCAGCCCGACAACGGCCCCGATCGCCGGGTCACCCAGCGTCTTTGTCAAACCTGTCGACAATATCGGCATGAAGACAATCCCCGACTATGCCGCCTATGCCAACCAGCACATCTACACCGTCAACGTTCCCACCTGCGGGCGACCGGCACGGATCTTTGCCGGGCAACGGGCCGAGAACTTCGCAGTGAATCTGGGTGAGATCTTTGACCTTGTGAACATCGTGCCGATCCAGGGGGCGGACTCCGCGAACTGGCCGCAATACAACGTACCCGCTGGCGCGCAATTTCCGGGGGGCATCACGCAGTCGCGGGAAAACGACGATGTGGTCGATGAATTCAACGTCACCTCGCTGGCCGTTGAAATGCCGGTCGAGTGCCTGACGGCCGCAGCACCGGGGGCCACGGGTTTTGACCCGGTCATCGGCGGCTGGACATCCGCCAGCCTGCCACAGGCCCGGCTGCTGGACCCGACGCCGAACTACAATGCCACATCCCGCAGCGGCGGGGCATTTGTTCAGGTGTCGCGCCTGTCGAACCCATTGGTGAACGAAGTGGTCATCGGCCTGCGTGACAAGGACCGCTTCAGCGAATCCGAGCCGTCGCAGGATCTTCGCCCGGCAGATGGTATTGCAACCTATGTCACCAATCCGACATTGCCCGCACTTTTGAACATCCTGTTCCGGGATGCGGTCAACACAACGCTTGGGGCGAATATTCCCGACCTCGCGCCAACAAACTTCCCCCGCAACGATCTGGTCGCCGCCTTTGCAACAGGGTTCCCCGGTTTCAACCAGCCGGCAAACCTGCGGTCAGGGGGCGAGATGATGCGTCTGAACACGGCGGTTCCGCCGACGCCGGTTGCCAGCCAGAACGTCTTTGGCGTGGTCGCCGAAGACCTGGCTGGTTTTCCCAATGGCCGGCGGCCCACCGATGATACCGTGGACATCGCGCTGCGTGTGGTGATGGGGGCGTTGTGCCACCCCTTGCCGCTGGGTGCAGAACTGGGCGTGGCTGGCGCGGTCGAGGATACGGCAACCGATCTGGTCAATCTCGGGCTTTGCACGCCAGAGCAGGCCGTGGTCGGCACCGTGCCTTTCACCGACGGCGCCCCCTTGCGTCCCGCCGATGTCCTGGCCGACTTCCCCTATCTGAACGCGCCGATCCCCGGTTCGCCCAACAACTGAAAGGAAGGTTCGCATGACACGATCACGTAAACTTTCGGTTGCGGCGGCCCTGTCGCTGGCCCTTCTTGCGGCCTGTGGCGGGGGCGTGGCAGGTGGAAATGCCGCTGCCGCCTTTGGCCAATCCTTTGCGCAGGCCTTTCTGGCAAATGACCGGACAGACCCGGTTGAACCAGGGGGCATCACCTTTCAGCGCGTGGCCGACAATGACGAAGAAACTCGCCTGACGCTGGAACCGGTCAACTTCTGACCGGTTGCGCTGGAAATTGGCGGGCGGCGTGTGACAAGCATGCCGCCCGCTGTCGTTACTTACTGCAGGGATCTCCGCGCGATCACCCGCACGGGTGCGCTGCCATGCCCCGCCAAACGGGAAATCAGGCTGGCGCGGGCAAGTGTCACATCCCCAACCGTCACCCGCGTTGTCACGCTGAAATAGCGGGATGTCAGCCCGGTTTGTCCCGTCAGCACAAGACCTGCACGCAAAAGATCGTCCGTTGTCAGTTGCCCATTCCGCTGGCGTATCCCCTGCAACAGGCGCCCCTGCACCGGATTACCCGCCACAATGGCAAACATCGGTGCGGGCATCGTGTTGATGTTGATCGTGGTCGGACCCGGCAAGACCGTCACCAATGCCTCCAAGACCCGCAGTTCATCCGGCCCAAGACCAGCGCTTTCAAGGTCGCTCAGTGATTGCAGCGCCGGCCCTGCAACCAGACGTGCCAGTATCCGCCGGCCCGTAATCTCTGGCAGATCAAGCGCTGTCAGGATGCGCTGCAACATCAGCGCATTGTCTGGCCCCTGCCCGACAAGGTTGTTCAGGTTGAACTTTGCTTGCGCATCTTCAATCAGCAGGCTGAACCGACCACCGTCAATCGCGATTTCATCTTGCCCGATGCGCGCCCAGTCTTCAGCCAGATGATCAGCCGAGACGCCAGCCTGCAAATCACGTTGCAGGGCTGAAATCGCCGAAAGCTCGGCCCCATCCAGCAGCAAATGGGCCTGACCCGCCGCCGAAAACCGTTGGCTGCGGGTGATGGCGGCGTCGGACAGTTGCAACATCGCAAGCACGACCGCAGCACAAAGCGCAAGCGTGACCAGCACATTGATCAGGATGACACCCGAATCTGTCTTGCGCTGTGCCGTCATGGTGTTGTGGAAAGCGGCACGGCAACCAGACGGTGCAGCGCGCCCCGGCCATCAACCATGGTTGCCGTCATCGCCACGGCCTGCAGGGAAAGTTCGGCATCGATGCCAGCATCAGGCCATTGATCATGCCATGTTCCGGCCATGTCCAGAAACCGCCATTTGACCGTGGCGATCCCGGTCAGCATCACCTGCGTCACGGCCGTGTCGGACGGGCTGCCTTGCGGGGAAACACGGCGCTGCAATTGCCCGCCCTGCAGCACATATTCAACGGCGATCCCGCCCGCCTGCGCCGCCCGCGTCAAGGCAAGCTGCGCGCCATTGCCAGACTGACTGTTGGCGCGGGATTCCGAAAGATCACGCGCGACAAGCAGCATCATGCGCTGTGTTGCGGCCAAGGCGGTAAGCCGCCCCTCGGTCTGCGTCTGTGCCCGGATGACCTGCCCCAGCACGGCCACGCCTGCCCCGGCAATGACAGCAAACAAGGCCAGCGATACCAGCATCTCGATCAATGTCACACCGGCCTCTGGGTGGCGTCTCATGTGCCAGAAACCTCGGCAAGTACCTGATAGCGGCCGGCCCTGACGCCAAGAACCGCCAGATCACGCTGGCACCGCCCGCCTTCGACAAAACGGAACGGACCAAGCGCACCGGTAAAGCCCGCATCCCGCATGATGCCCTGTGCCGTGACACGACCGGCATCCCCCAGACCCATGGCCAGCAAAGCTGCATCATGGCCAAGCGCGGCAACGACCCCCGGCTCGGCCCCAAAAGCTGCGGCGAACCGGTCTGCGAAAGGCAGGAACAGGTCGGGTGGCGGCGCGGCAAACCAGGC
>JALOSO010000264.1 GCA_025458385.1 Paracoccaceae bacterium
CAGGTCATCCACCTGCATTTCCACCGGGCGGATTTCCACCACCGGGTCCAGCAGGCCCGTCGGCCGGATCACCTGTTCGGCAAAGACCCCGCCGGATTGTTCCAGCTCCCACGCTGCTGGCGTCGCCGAAACGAATACGGACTGGGGCCGCATCGCATCCCATTCTTCAAACTTCAGCGGGCGGTTGTCCATGCAGCTTGGCAGCCGGAAGCCGTGTTCGGCCAGCGTGAACTTGCGCCGATAGTCGCCCTTGTACATACCGCCGATCTGCGGCACCGAGACATGCGATTCATCTGCAAAAACAATGGCATTGTCGGGGATGAATTCGAACAAGGTCGGCGGCGGTTCACCCGGTGCGCGGCCCGTCAGATAGCGCGAGTAATTCTCGATCCCGTTGCAAACCCCCGTCGCCTCGAGCATTTCCAGATCAAAGGACGTGCGCTGTTCCAGCCGCTGCGCCTCAAGCAGTTTGCCCTGAGACACCATCAGGTCGAGCGTCTGGCGCAGCTCGCGTCTGATGCCGATGATCGCCTGCTGCATCGTCGGGCGCGGCGTCACGTAATGGCTGTTGGCATAGATGCGGATCTGCTTGAAACTGTCGGTCTTGGACCCCGTCAAAGGATCAAATTCCGTAATCGCCTCAAGCTCTTCACCAAAAAAGCTGAACCGCCAGGCCCGGTCATCCAGGTGGGCGGGCCAAACCTCCAGACTATCGCCCCGCACGCGGAACGACCCGCGCTGAAAGGCCTGATCGTTGCGGCGGTACTGCTGCGACACCAGTTCCGCAATCACCTGCCGCTGGTTGTAGGATTGCCCCACCATCAGGTCCTGCGTCATGGCTGAATAGGTCTCCACCGACCCGATCCCATAGATGCAGGAAACAGAGGCCACGATGATCACATCATCACGTTCCAAAAGCGCGCGGGTGGCCGAATGGCGCATCCGGTCGATCTGTTCGTTGATCTGGGATTCCTTCTCGATATAGGTATCGGACCGGGCCACATAGGCCTCGGGCTGATAATAATCATAGTAGGAAACAAAGTATTCGACGGCGTTATCGGGGAAGAACCCCTTGAATTCACCGTATAATTGCGCCGCCAGCGTCTTGTTTGGCGCAAGGATGATGGCCGGGCGCTGCGTTTCCTCGATGATCTTGGCCATGGTAAAGGTCTTGCCCGTGCCCGTGGCCCCCAGCAAAACCTGATCACGCTCGCCCGCCTCTACACCGCGCACCAGTTCGGCAATCGCCGTGGGCTGATCACCCGCCGGCTGAAACGGCGTGTTCAGCTTGAACCGCCGTCCACCCTCCAGCTTCGGGCGGGTCAGCACCTCGGGGCGTTCGGCAATGGCGTTCGTGTTGTTGTGGGGCATGGCGCGACTCTCCCTTGTCGCTAAGTTGATCTGTTTTTGTTCCGGTTCAAGTGAAAGATTGGGGCAGGGTGGGCAGCCACTGTTGCGCGAATGGCAACACTTTCGGTGATTTTGCACCCGCAGGTTGCGCGACGATCAGGTTTCAGGCAGTCTGCTCAAGCAAGCAGCAGTCTCCCTGTCGGTTGGCGCAACCTCTTTCGTGATTCCTCCCCACGCCGCGCCAATCGACAGATTTTTTGCTGTAACGGATGCTTGCGCGCCCCCCTATATTTTGGGATGAACAGCCCAACCAAATCTGAGGTCAAAGATCATGCGCGCCCGCATTTACCAGCCCGCCAAGACGGCCATGCAATCAGGCACGGCAAAGACCAAAGGCTGGGTGTTGGAATTTGCCCCCGCCAGCGCGCGCGAGGTTGACCCGCTGATGGGCTGGACATCCAGCGACGATACCCAGTCGCAGGTCAAGCTGCGCTTTGACACGCGCGAGGCCGCACAAGCCTATGCAGATGAACACGGGATCGCGGTTGATGTGATCCTGCCGAAAGAGCGTAAGCCGAATATCCGGCCACGGGGCTATGGCGAAAACTTCGCGACCGACCGCAAGGGTGCGTGGACGCATTGAATGCCGGTTATTCAACGTGAAAGCCCGCTGGGGCCTGACCTTGCCTTGCTGATGGAACGCCACACGGCGGACATGCACGCCGAAACACCGCCGGAAAGTATTCACATGATGGATGCCTCGGCGCTTGCGATCCCTGAGGTTGCGTTCTTTGTGATGCGCGAAGCGGGGCGTGCGATTGGCATGGGGGCCTTCAAAAGGCTGGACGAGACCCACGCCGAAATCAAATCGATGCATGTGCTGCACGAGGTGCGGGGCAGGGGGCTGTCCAAGGCAATGCTGCGGCATCTGGAGACCGCGGCGCAGGCAGCCGGATTTACCCGCCTGTCGCTCGAGACGGGGGCAGAGCCGATTTTCGTCCCCGCGCGACAGCTTTATGCCCGCGCGGGTTATGCCGAATGCCCGCCCTTTGGCAACTATACCCACGATCCGCACAGCGTTTTTATGACCAAGGCGCTTGTCTAGCGCGCGCGTTCGGGCCAGAAAGCGGATGCGCGGGCCCATAGCTCAACTGGATAGAGCAAGGACCTTCTAAGTCCGAGGTTGAGGGTTCGATTCCTTCTGGGCCCGCCATTTTCCGCGCAGAACATCCGCCCCTGACGTGATCCGTGGCCTTCACGTCTTGCTGCTTGGCGCGCCGCCTTCAAACCGGTTGCCGTGGCGATAATCGCAAGGGGCCTCTTGCATCTGCAGATGCAACCCCGTGCCGGTGAACGGATGTGCGCGGGCGACGTCTTCATCAAAATCGATGCCAAGGCCGGGGGCCTCGGGCGGGATGATATAGCCATCTTCCCATTTGATCGTATTGCGGATCAGTTTCAGGTGGAACGCCCCGCCCGCCTCGATCGTCTCGGCGATCAGCAGGTTGGGAATGGACGTGGCAAAATGCACATTCGCCGCCCATTCCACTGGGCCCGCATAAAGGTGCGGGGCCATTTCGGCGTTGAATACCTCGGCCATGGCCGCGATCTTCTTGGCCTCCCATATGCCCCCCACACGACCCAAGGCCGGTTGCAGGATTTTCACCCCGCCTGCGCGCAGAAGCGTGCCGAATTCCGCTTTGGTCGTCAGGCGTTCGCCCGTGGCCAGAGGAACGCGCACGCTGCGCGCCACCTCGGCGAATTCCAGCAGGTTGTCGGGCGGGATGGGTTCCTCGTACCACAGCGGGTTATAGGGTTCCAATTCGCGCCCCATGCGAATGGCGCCTGGCGTAGTGAACTGGCCATGCGTGCCGAACAGAAGGTCCGCCCTGTCACCCACCGCCTCGCGGATGGCCTTGCAGAAGGCGACCGAACGCGTGATGTCGCTCATCGCCGGTTCGTGGCCGCCACGGATGGTATAGGGGCCGGCCGGATCAAACTTCACGGCGGTGAAGCCCATATCGACAAAGCGGATGGCGGCCTGCGCTGCGGCGTCCGGGTCCACCCAGAAGGCGGCGGATTCCTTGCCGGGTTCGGGGTAAAGGTAGGTATAGCTGCGGATACGGTCATTCATCCGCCCGCCCAGCAGCGCCCAGACAGGGCGGCCCCGCGCCTTGCCGATGATATCCCAGCAGGCAATCTCCAACCCGGAAAACGCGCCCATGACCGTCGGGTCAGGCCGCTGTGTGAAGCCTGCGGAATAGGCGCGGCGGAACATCAGTTCGATGTTTTCGGGGTTCTCGCCTTGCATGTGGCGCGCAAAGACATCCTCGATGACGGCAACCATGGCCTTGGGGCCCACCGTGCTGGCATAGCATTCGCCATAGCCGACAATGCCGTTGTCCGTGGTCAGCTTCGGAAAGATCCAATAGCGCCCGCCCCAGCCGGGGAAGGGGGGGGCCACGATGAAAATCTCAAGGTCTTTCAGCTTCATGGTGCCCCCTTTTGGGCAGAGGCTAGGTTGGTTTGCCTGCACGCGCGCGCATGCCTGCGACATGCAGGGTGACGCAGATGACCATCAGAAGTGCGGCCAGAAGGAACGGCGCGCCGGGCAGGTAGATGGCGGCATCGGGCGCGGTGAATGCGGCGAAGGTGTTGGTCATCACGAGGGGGGCTGCGATGGTGGCGATGGCCTGCAATGAGGCCATGACGCCTTGCAGCTCGCCTTGGGCATTGGCGGGGGTGGCGCGGCTGGCGATGGCTTGCAGGGATGGCGTGGTCACCCCGCCAAGGGCTGTCAGGGGCGTGATCAGCAGGGCCAGCCAGCCACGGCGAGCGAGACGCCGACCATGGAGGCCGACCAGCCAAAGGCAGCCTGGCCATAATAGCTCCAGATCGCGGCATAGACGCCCATGGCAATCGACAGGATCAGGAACACCAGCAGCGTGCGGCGGATGCCGGGCAGGCGGCCCGCGGCGCGCAGGGCGGAAAACGGGTTGGCGCGGGCAAGGGCAAAGGGGCGGCGCGTGGCATCGGTCACGGTTTCGGGCAGCACGAAATAGCCAAAAGCC
>JALOSO010000265.1 GCA_025458385.1 Paracoccaceae bacterium
GAAGAAGATCATCTTCCATCCGAAGTTGATGCCCGCGATCACGATCTGCGATCCGGCGCTGACGGTGGGGATGCCGAAGTTCATCACCGCCGGCACCGGCATGGATGCGCTGGCCCATTGCCTGGAGGCCTATTGCAGCCCGTTCTATCACCCGATGAGCCAAGGCATCGCGCTGGAAGGCATGCGGCTGGTGTTTGAGAACCTGCCGGTCGTTTACAAGGATCCGACCAACCTGATGGCGCGCGCCCATATGATGAGCGCGGCGGCCATGGGCGCTGTGGCGTTCCAGAAGGGGCTGGGGGCGATTCACTCGCTGTCGCACCCCGTTGGCGCGGTTTACGGCACGCATCACGGCACCACCAACGCGGTCGTCATGCCGATGGTGCTGGATTACAACCGCGCCGAGATCGAAGACCGGATCAATGCCGCCGCCGCCTATCTGGGCATCGCGGGCGGGTTCGATGGCTTTCGTGCCGCGATCATGGATCTGCGCGCGGCACTGGCCATTCCGGCCAATCTGACCGCGATGGGGGTCAAGGCGGCGGACCTCGACATGCTGACCGACATGGCGCTGGAAGACCCGTCGTGCGGCGGCAATCCGGTGGTGATGACGAAGGAAAACACCCGCGCGCTGTTCGACGCCTGCATGTGAACCGGGGCGGCGCTGTGCCGCCCCTTTTCAGCCTTGCAGCACGATGAAATCGCGGCCCGACAGGCTGACCTCCACCTCGCTGCCCACCACGGGCGGCGGGGCATCGGGGCGGTTGAAGGTGTCGAGCGACACCAAAGCCCCCGCCATCTCGGCCTTGAGCCGGATCACCGACCCCATGAAATGCACATCCGTGACGCGCGCCGTCAGCAGAGCCTCGGCATCGGGCAGACGGCCCAGACGCAGCGCCTCGGGGCGCAACGCGACGGACAGGGTTTGCCCGACCGAAGAAGCCAGAGGCGCATCGGGCAGGGTCAAGGATTGGCCAGCCAAGGTCACTCGGCCCTGGGCGGGATCCGTCACCTGCACGTCAAAGGTGTTCAATGTGCCGACAAAATTGGCGACAAACCGGGTGCGCGGGCGGTTGTAGATGTCAAACGGCGCGCCGACCTGATCGGCCACACCGCCGTTCATCACCACGATCCGGTCGGAAATGCTCATCGCTTCTTCCTGATCGTGGGTCACGAAAATGGTCGTGATCCCAAGCTCTTGCTGGATCTGGCGGATCTCGTTGCGCAAGCTCACGCGCACCTTGGCATCCAGCGCCGACAGCGGTTCGTCGAGGAGAAGCACCGACGGGCGCGGCGCAAGCGCGCGGGCGAGGGCGACGCGCTGCTGCTGCCCGCCTGAAAGCTGAAACGGGAACCGCCCACCAAGGTCTGACAGCCCGATCAGCTTCAGCATCTCGGCCACGCGGGCCTCGCGCTCGGCGCGCGGGGCGCCCTTGACCTTTAGCCCGAAACCCACGTTGTCGGCCACGGTCATGTTGGGAAACAGCGCATAGGCCTGAAACATCATGCCGATGTTGCGGGCATTGGCGCGCAGGCCGGTCACGTCGCGGCCGTCGATGGTGATGCCGCCCGAGGTGGGGGTTTCGAACCCCGCCACCATGCGCAGCACCGTGGTCTTGCCACAGCCAGATGGGCCCAGCAGCGAGATGAACTCGCCCTTGGCGATCGACAGGCTGAAATCCTTGACCACGCGGTTCTGGCCAAAGGTTTTCTCAAGATGGGTCAGCGTCAAAAAGGACATCAGGCTTTCGCCCTTTCGTGTTTGGAAAGCCGCGTGACAAGCTGCATCAGCCCCATGCAGCCCCAGGTGATGGCAAAGGCGATGACCGCAAGGGCAGGCGGCTCATACGCGCGGTTTGCGCCCAAGAGTTGCATGTAGGGGCCAAAGGCCGGCCGGTTCAGCAGCGCCGCCATGGTGAATTCGCCCAGCACGATGGCCAGCGTCAGGAATGCCCCCGACAGCACCGCCACCATCACATTGGGCAGGATGATGCGCGCCAGAATCGTGACCCAACCGGCGCCAAGGCTTTGCGCGGCCTCGGTCAGCGTGCCGACATCGATGGTGCGCAATCCGGTATCCACCGACCGATACATATAGGGCAGCGCAAGTGTGGTGTAGCCCATGGTCAGCAGGATGTCGGTGCCAAGCGCCGAGCCGGTCATGGGCAGAAAGCTTGAGGTGTTGTAAAGCCGGATATAGCCGAACACGATCACGATGGCAGGGATCACCAGCGGCAACAGCGTGATGAATTCGATCACCGGGCGGGCTTGCGGCAGTTTCAACCGCACCCAATAGGCCGTCGGCACCACAAGAAAGACGCCGACGACAATCGTGGCGGCGGCAAGGATCAGCGAATAGCTGAATGTGTCCCAGAACCGCTGATCCTCGAACACGCGCATGTAGGCGTCAAAGGAATATTCGCCGCGCCGGGCCTTCAGGCTGAATTCCGTCATGCCGATCAGCGGCAACAGGAAAAACAGCGACCCCAGTAAAAACGCGGCCCAGGCGAAGAAACGGGTCATTTCAGCCACCTTTCCGACCGCACGCGCAGCCAGATATACAGAAAATTGGCCAGCGCGGTGATCACGATCATCCCGAAGGCCAAGGCATAGCCAAGGTTGGGATTGCCCAGCACATCGCCCCTGATCTGCGCAAACAGCTTGATCGGCACGATGTTCAACTGCGGCCCGGTCAGCGCAAAAGCGGTGGCGACCGCGCCAAAGGCATTGGCGAACAGCAGCGCGAACGTCCCCAGCAGCGACGGAAACAGGATGGGCAAGGCAACCATGCGCCAGTATTGCGCGCCGGTCGCGCCCAGCACCTCGGCCGCTTCGCGCCATTCGCGCTTCAACCCGTCCAGGGCGGGGATGATGATCAGGATCATCAGCGGGATCTGAAAGAACAGATAGGTGATGACCAGCCCGTTGAACGACAGAAGGTTAAACCCCATCGCCCGCAGATTGATGCCGAATTCGGTGCGCAGCCACACGGTGATAAGGCCGACCGGCCCCAAGGTGGCGATGAAGGCAAAGGCCAGCGGCACGCCCGCGAAATTCGACGCGACGCCGGAAAACGTAAGCAATGGCGAGCGAATGCCTTTGGGCAACCCGCCAAAGACGACGGCCGCCGCCATGGCGAAACCGATGGCACAGCCAAGCAGGGCGGTGATCAAAGACAACCTGATCGATGTCCAATAGGCCGAACGGATCGAGTCGGTGTTGAGATCGGCAAGGTTCTGAAGGGTAAAGGCGCCCTCTGGCGTCTGGAACGCACCGACCACGATCTTCATCGTCGGCAAGATCAGGAACAGCAGAGCAAAGAGCAGAAAAGGAACAATCCCCAGCCATTCGACAGGCATGCGCCATTTGTGGCGCAGGCGCGGGGCGCTTGGGTCCTCGGGCATCATGTTCCCCATCGGTCTGGGGCACTTGACGGCCCCATTTCATGTTCAGCCCCTGCCCGGCCCCCCACAAGGCGCCGGGCAGGAACAGATCGGTCAGGTCTTATTGGACGTCAGCGCCAACAATCGTATCCCAGCCACCCGTCACGGCAGCCTGATTTTGGTTCACTTCTTCAACGGTAGGGAAGTAAGCATTTTTGTAGGCTTCGGCCGGAGGCATTGCCGCCAACACTTCTGCTGGCACTTTGCCGGCCTCTACAAGTTCTGTGAAACGTGCGGTCTGGCAGCCACCCTTGATATAGCCCAATTGACCTTCGTCCGAGAAAATGTGCTCCATCCACAATTTCGCGGCGTTGGGTTGCGGGGCATAGGCACTTATTGCTTGCACATAAACGCCAGCAAGAGCCGTTGACTTAGGAATCACGACCTCAAAAGGCGGATTGCCATTCGTGCTCTTGCCCCAGTTCAGCGAGTTGTAATCCCACGCGATGATGATCGGCGTTGTTCCTTGGGCAAAAGTCCCTGCCTTACCCGCGACCGGCACGTAGTTGCCGGCATCATTAAGCTGCTTGAAGAACTCCAGCCCCTTTTGGCCTGCATCGGTGCCGGGCTGACCGCCCATTGCCATGCCGGCAGCCATCACACCGAGGATCGCCTGATTCGAAGTGCGCGGGTCGCCTGCAAGTGCAACCTGCCCAGCATATTCGGGCTTGAGTAGATCTGCCCAATCCGTTGGAACATTCGT
>JALOSO010000041.1 GCA_025458385.1 Paracoccaceae bacterium
GCCGCCGCGCAGGTGCGCTGCACCGGCGGGCCTTCGCCGTATTCGGTGGTATGGCCGCCAAAAGGGCGCTGATAGATTTTGCCCGCCTCGGTGCGCGAAAACGGCACGCCGTAATGTTCCAGCTCATACACCGCCTTGGGTGCCTCACGCGCCAGATACTCCATCGCGTCCGTGTCACCCAGCCAGTCACTGCCTTTGACCGTGTCATACATATGCCACTGCCAGCTATCCGGCCCCATATTCCCAAGGCTGGCCGCAATGCCGCCCTGTGCCGCCACTGTATGGCTGCGCGTCGGGAAAACCTTGGTCACACAGGCCGTGCGCAGGCCCTGTTCGGCCATGCCAAGCGTGGCGCGCAGACCGGCACCCCCGGCCCCCACAACCACCACGTCATAATCATGCGTTTCGTATGCGTAAGCAGCCATCATCAATCCCTTACAGCGCGATGCGCGCCAGTGCGAACAGGCCCGTGGCCGCGATCACCGCCGCGAGGCATTGCACCCCGATGATCAAGGCCTTGCGGGTGGATCCGCGCGTGTAATCCTCAAGCATTGTCTGCGCGCCCATCGCGAAATGGCGCATGCCGACCACCAGCATCAGCGCCGTCAGGATTGCTACAAACGGGTTGCCGAACGTCTCGATCACGGCAGCCCGATCCTGCCCCAAGGCGCGGCCAAAGAGGATCACCCAGACCGGCACCATGACCAGCAGCGCGACCGACGACACGGTCATCGCCCAATGGTGATGTGCGCCCGCATGGGCCGATCCGCGCCCTTCGGCCTGTTTGCGGTCTGTCAGATAACGCATGACGCCCCCTTAAACCAAAACGACGGTCAAACCCGTCAGCAAGACCGACCCGATGATGCAAGCCCAGGCCAGCTTTTCAGCCGTGGCAAGGTCAAGCCCGCGCCCGGCATCGAAAATCAGATGGCGCACACCAGCCAGCAGGTGAAACCAAACAGCCCAGGCCGACCCAAGAAAAACCAGATCGCCGAACCATGACGTCGCCACGGCATTGGCAATGGCAAAGTAGCTGTCCGAGGTTGCGGCCGCGAGCAACCACCAGACCGCAAGCAGG
Organism: Paracoccaceae bacterium; assembly: GCA_025458385.1. GTDB lineage: Bacteria > Pseudomonadota > Alphaproteobacteria > Rhodobacterales > Rhodobacteraceae > JAAFHS01. The sequence goes on from JALOSO010000041.1 coordinate 1,079, forward strand.
ACCCCGACGATCAGCGCATTCCCGGTGATACGGGTCAGGATCGAGGTGATCGCCAAAGTCGGCAGGCGGTAAATCTGTAGATGCGGGGAAAGCGGTCGCTCTATCCGGCGGGGTTCAGCCATCACGCGGTCCTTTTCGTGTCGGCAGCCGGCGCATGCCCGCGCTGCCCTGCGGTTCTGACCGCTACCTAACGGATTTTGCGGTCATGTCACGCACCCAGATGCCGCAGCGGCCCGTTGTTTTCGCTAACGCGGCATAAAATCGACAAATGTGATCACAGATTTTTTTGATGTGATCACAGTTTGGCGCAATCGGGGCCGTGCTATTGCAGCAGGGCCAGCATCTTGGTCAGATCGCTGTCAAACGAAAACTGCAGGATGCGCCGGGCATCACCCACCAATGCGCTTTGCATGTAAAGAACCACCAGCCCCGCCCCATCCGCCGTGGAAAACAGCGACAATTCCTGCACCAGCCCGCCCACATCCTCGCGTTGCAGAATTGTCGTGCAGGTGGCAAAGCCGTCTGGCACAGCTTCGACCAGCGGGGCCATCAGCGCCTGCCCGTCCAGACCCGGCATCCCGGATCCGACCAGCCCGACAAACCGATCGTAGTCACCCGCAAGAAAGGCAGCTTCGGCCCCCTCCAGTTCGGGAAAGATCGTGGCGCCGATAAAGCCGCAACTGGGTTCCTGCGCACAGGCGCCAGTGATCGACATCAGGGTCAACAGTCCGGCCAGACGATAGGGACGCATCAAATACTCCTTCGGACAAAGCGCGCGGTGAAATTCGGGCAGCCGTTGGCCGCCGGCGCGCAGCATGGCCCGCCCCGGCCAAAACGCAAGGCAAATCGCTACTGCTCACCCAGCTTGATCTCTGGGCTATAGGTGCCCGGCACCTCTTTCACCACGGCCTGACCGCAGCGCATCACGCCATTCGCGGCGTCAAAGGCATAGGTCGGGTCACCGTGCAGCGCCCAGCCCTTGTTCAAGGCTTCGGTCACCTTGTGGCAAAAGGCCGATGTGTCATCTGCCGACAAAAAGCGATAAAGTTTCATGATCTTTTCCGCACCTTTCGATCACCCCCAGGGCTGCACGCCCAGCCAGTTGTGAATGGCCATCACAATCGCGACAATGACCACAGATGCAATCACATACGTGAATTCCTGACGGCGCGGGGCGCGGGCGGGCGGGGTCCAGGGGCCATCCTGCCGGTTGATCACTATCATTTCGACAAGGGCCCAGATCAGCAGGCCGCCGAACAGCACAAAGGACGCCGTGTCGCCATTGACCAGCAGATGCGCACCGGCCCAGATGGCAAAGCCCGTCAGTTGCGGGTGGCGCAGCTTGGTGCCGATCCAGATGCGCGGGCCTTTGGGCCCACCGACGGCATAGATGTAAAATGCAATCACCATCAACAGGTTATTGATGCCGACAAGGGCTGCTGAGCGGCCCCAGTAAAAGGTAGTATCGGCGCTGCGATAACCCAGCACCATCAGCACGACAGAGGCCAGCAAAACGATGGCGACCAGCCCTTTGCCGGGTTGGCCAAGGCTGCCGCGCAGACCGGGGGCAAGGCGTTTGAACAGATGGGCCGCGCACCACAGGGCCAGGCCCAGGATCAGAACCGTCATGATATTGCCTCCGTCACCGCCTGCCCCCTTCCTGCCCCGGAACGGCCTTTGCCGCAATCGGCAATCCACAAGGAACGCGTATCGGCGCGAGGGCAACCAAGCGGGAACGGTCGGCGCGTTAACCAGTTCTTCGCGGGTCAGGCGCAGGCTTTTGCCAAGGCCACCCGCGACGGGTCGCCGTTTTGCCAGATGATCATGGGCCCCTGCCCGGAAAGGCCAAAGATGCAGCAGACCCTGTTTGCCCTGTCGCTCGGTTTTGCCGGGCTGATGATTGCCCCGCAAGCCAGCCTTGCACAGGCCCAGCAATGTGCCCCGCGCGCAGCACTGGTCGCCCACCTGACGGAAAAGTACGGCGAAACCCGCCGGGGCCTTGGCCTTGCCGGGCCGGACACCATGATGGAGGTCTATGCCTCGGCCGATACCGGGACCTGGACAATCACCATGACGCTGGCAAATGGCACGATGTGCATGGTTGCCAGCGGTCAGGGGTATGAGGCACTGGCCGAGGAGCTGCCCGCCAAGGGTGAACCGGCCTGACAGCCGCAGCCACAGGCGCGATGAAGGATAAACGCTGGCGGCCGCCAAGGGGGTGTCATGCCCCGGGGCGGCCGTTCTGCTATCCGGTCAGGCCATCAACCATCAGCTTGACCGAAATCGCCAGCAGGGCCCAGGTCACCAGCCGGAAGAACAGCCCATCTGGCACAACCTTGACCAGCCTGACCCCCAGAAAAACCGCCAGCGCTGCTGGCAGGGCCAAAACGGCGGCGGTTTGCAGACTGCCGGTATTGATCTGGCCCAGGGCCACATAGGGCACCAGCTTGATCGCGTTCACATAGGCGAACAGCACGGTTGTCGTCCCGGCATAGATGGCTTTCGACAGGCCCAGAGGCTGCACGTAAACCTGAAATGGTGGCGCCCCCGCATGGCTGACAAAGCTGGTAAAGCCGGTCAGCGTGCCCCAGAACACCCCTGGCGCGGCTTTCGGCTCTCGGGCGGCGGGCAGCGCCGGGAGAAGCAGCAGGTTCAGCGCAAACACCGCACCAATCACCCCGACAAGGCCGGTCACCGCGCGTTCGGGCACGATGCTGGCGGTCGCCCAGCCCAACCCGACACCGATTGTGGCACCCGTCGCCAAAATCAGCACAACCCGGCGGTCAAAGGCCGCGCGATAGGCGTATAACCCAAAGATGTCAGAGACAATATAGACCGGCAGCAGCAACCCTGCCGCCGCGACGGGCGAAATGACCAGACTAAGGACCGGCACCCCCAACATCCCGACAACCGGCAGGCCGCCCTTGCCCATGCCCACCAGCACCGCCGCCGCCAGCGCTGCAACCCAGAACCAAGTGCCGTCCATCTGCCCCCCTGACCTGCCCTTGCCATAGCCATTTTCCGTTACCGCTACCAGCCCCGACACCTGCCTTCCGCATCATGCTGCACTGCAGCGCGCTTGCACAAAGCCTGCGAAAGGGCTACCCCATGCGCGAATTTCAACCTGTTGCTAGGATGCTTCCCATGGCCAGACCCAAGATTGCCCTGATCGGTGCCGGACAGATCGGCGGCACGCTCGCCCACCTTGCTGCGATCAAAGAACTCGGTGACGTGATCCTGTTCGACATCGCCGAAGGCACACCGCAGGGCAAATCGCTGGATATCGCGCAATCCGGCCCTTCCGAAGGTTTTGACGCCGTCATGAAGGGCGCCAATGATTACGCCGATATCGCCGGGGCCGATGTCTGCATCGTCACCGCAGGTGTGCCGCGCAAACCGGGGATGAGCCGGGATGACCTTCTGGGCATCAACCTCAAGGTCATGAAATCCGTCGGCGAAGGCATCAAGAAGCACGCGCCGAACGCCTTCGTGATCTGCATCACCAACCCGCTGGATGCCATGGTCTGGGCCCTGCGTGAATTCTCCGGCCTGCCGCACCATATGGTCGTCGGCATGGCGGGTGTGCTCGATTCTGCACGCTTCCGGCATTTCCTGTCGGTGGAATTCGGCGTGTCCATGCGCGATGTGACGGCCTTTGTGCTGGGCGGGCATGGCGATACGATGGTGCCCTTGGTGCGCTATTCCACCGTAGCGGGCGTGCCGCTGCCGGATATGGTGGCCATGGGCTGGACGACGCAGGAAAAACTGGATGCCATCGTGCAGCGCACGCGGGATGGCGGGGCAGAGATCGTGGGCCTGCTGAAAACGGGTTCCGCCTTCTATGCGCCCGCCACAGCGGCGATCGAGATGGCCGAGGCCTACCTGAAAGACCAGAAGCGCGTGCTGCCGATGGCGGCCTATACCAAGGGCGCGTTCGGGTTGAACGGGCTTTACGTCGGCGTGCCGGTGGTGATTGGTGCCGGCGGGGCGGAACGCATTGTCGATATCAAGATGAACAAGGACGAACAGGCCATGTTCGACAAATCGGTCGAGGCCGTGCGCGGCCTTGTGGCGGCCTGCAAGGCGATTGACCCGACGCTTGCCTGAGACCACATAAGGGGATGGGCAATCTTGCCTGTCCCCTACCCCAAGGATTCCCCCATGGACTACGGCAAATCCGGCAATCCCAAAGCCGCCAAGAACAACCCGCGCACGCCTGATTTCGGCAAAAAGGGCGCGCCTGCATCGGTCAAACCACCGCGCGAAACGCAGGCGGCCCTGCTGGCCCGCATGAAAGCTGCCGCTGCCGCCAAAGCCGCGAAATGAACGGCTTTGACGCCGAGCTTGAAGACCGGCTGGTGCGCTATGCGGCGATTGACAGCCAGAGTGACGAGAATTCCGCCACGGCCCCCTCCACCGCCATCCAGTGGACCATGGCGCGTCTGCTGGAATCCGAACTGACAGCGCTTGGCGCCACCGATGTGCGCGTGACCGATTATGGCACCGTCCTTGCCACGCTGCCCGGCAATGCCCCCGGCCCGACCATCGGCTTTCTGGCGCATATGGACACAGCGCCGCAGTTCAACGCCACCGGCGTCAAACCCCGCGTCATCCGGCGCTACAATGGCGGGGCGATCAGCTTTCCCGATAACCCCGCACTGACGCTTTCGCCTGAAGACAACCCCTATCTGGCCAAAAAGATCGGGCATGACATCATCACCGCATCGGGCACCACCCTGCTGGGCGCCGATGACAAGGCCGGCATTGCCATCCTGATGACCGCCGCGCGCGCCCTGCTGGCATCGGATGCGCTGCATGGCCCGGTCCGGCTGGCCTTTACCCCGGATGAGGAGATTGGCCGGGGCGTGGACAAACGCCTGCCCGCCGATCTGGCCTGCGACTTTGCCTATACGTTCGACGGCGGCGCTGTGGGTGAGATCGAATATGAAAGCTTCAGCGCCGATGGGGCGGTTGTCACCATCGAAGGTGTCTCCATCCACCCCGGTTTGGCCAAAGGCAAAATGGTCAACGCCCTGCATCTGGCGGCCAAGCTGATTGCCACGCTGCCGCAGGCCACCATGACCCCCGAAGTCACCGATGGCCGCGAAGGGTTCATCCATGTCTATGATCTGAAAGGCACCTCGGCTGAGGCCACGATCAAGTTCATCCTGCGCGATTTCGAACGTGATGGCCTTGCCGCCAAGGGCGCGCTCTTGCAGGCGACGGTGGATGCGATTGCGGCGGGTGAGCCGCGTGCAAAATTGACCTGCGCGATCAAGCCGCAGTATCGCAACATGCGCTACTGGCTGGAAACTGACATGACGCCGGTTGATCTGGCCCGCGATGCAGCGCGCTATCTTGGCATCGAACCCGTTTCCGTGCCCATTCGCGGCGGCACAGATGGATCACGCTTGACGGAAATGGGCGTCCCCTGCCCAAACTTGTTCACAGGAATGCAGAACATTCACGGCCCGCTGGAATGGGTGTCCGTGCAGGATATGGCCACGGCCACAGCGATGTGTCTGGGCATTGTCGCACGCGCCGCTGTGCTGCCAAGCAACTGAGTCTCCATCCCCCGGCAGGTATGTGATCACAGTAAAAATATGTGTGATCACAAATGCTGCTTTTTCTGCATAACGCCCGCAATTTCAGCGTTTGCCATTTTGCAACCCTTCCACAATATGCCATCACCCGACGCAACGAAACCGCTGCAAAGGGCGCTTGAATGAACATCCACGAATATCAGGCCAAGGCCCTTTTGCGCAGCTATGGCATCCCCGTATCTGATGGCCGCGTGGTCACGCGTGCCGAAGATGCCAAGACGGCGGCGGGTGAACTTGATGGCCCGCTGTGGGTGGTCAAGGCGCAGATCCATGCGGGCGGGCGCGGCAAGGGCCATTTCAAGGAACCCGAAGCGGGCGAAAAGGGCGGCGTGCGCCTTGCGCGGTCGGTGGGTGAGGCGGCGGAATTCGCGCGCCAGATGCTGGGCCGCACGCTGGTGACAATCCAGACGGGCGAGGCGGGCAAGCAGGTCAACCGCATCTACATCGAAGACGGCTCTGACATCGCGCGTGAACTGTATCTGGCCATGCTGATTGACCGCCAGACCAGCCGCATTTCATTCGTGGCCAGCACCGAAGGCGGCATGAGCATTGAAGATGTGGCCCATGACACGCCTGAGAAGATCCTGACCTTTGACGTGGACCCGGCCTCTGGCCTGTCAGATTTCCACGGCCGCCGCGTGGCCTTCGCGCTTGGCCTTGAAGGCGCGCAGGTCAAGCAATGCGTGGGTCTGGTGCGCACGCTTTACAAGATGTTCCTCGAGCGCGACATGGAGATGATCGAGATCAATCCGCTCTGCGTGCTGAAGGACGGCTCCCTGCGCTGTCTGGATGCCAAGATGGGCTTTGACGGCAACGCGCTGTACCGGCAGGCCGATATCATGGCGCTGCGCGATGAAACGGAAGAAGACCCGAAGGAGCTTGCGGCATCCAAGTTTGACCTGAACTACATCGCGCTGGATGGTGAGATCGGCTGCATGGTCAACGGCGCGGGTCTGGCCATGGCGACGATGGACATCATCAAGCTTTACGGCGCGGAACCTGCCAACTTCCTTGACGTGGGCGGCGGGGCGACCAAGGAAAAGGTGACCGAGGCCTTCAAGATCATCACATCGGACCCGAACGTGAAGGGCATTCTGGTGAACATCTTCGGCGGCATCATGCGCTGCGATATCATCGCCGAAGGCATCATTGCGGCGGTGAAAGAGGTGGGCCTGAAGGTGCCGCTGGTGGTGCGTCTGGAAGGCACGAACGTGGAACTGGGCAAGGATATCATCAAGAATTCGGGCCTGAACGTAATCGCGGGCGATAACCTGTCTGACGCCGCCGAAAAGATCGTAAAGGCGGTGCGGGGATGATGCGGGCGGCGATCATCGCGATGATGCTGGCCACGCCTGCGATGGCGCAGGACTGGAAGATGGTTGAATTCCTGACCAGTGACCTTGACGATGAAAAGCCCGGACAGGCCTTTGGCGCCGCCATTGCCGCCTGCATGCTGGGGCAGGGTGATGCGGCAAAAACCGCGGCCCTGTTCACCGATGCGGGCTGGACCCTGACCGCCGACGCCGAGATGGGCCTGAACCAGATTGCCTCGCCCCATGCCAGCCTGTCCGTGCTTGCCGCGACAGATGGCAGTTTCTGTGCTGTTGATTCCATGGAAACCGGCACCGATGTGGCGGCCTCATTGCTTTTGCAAACCGTCAGCTTTGCCGGGCTTGGCACCAGCGTGGCCCCCGGCCCGGGTGCTTGCACCAGCCTGCAGGTCACGCCGGCCATCGCGGTCGAAGTCACATCCTCCGGGCAAGACCCCGTGTGTGATGATCCCACCAACAGCGCCGTGCGTTTCTATTTTTCTGCCCCGTAACCGTCTGTTCCATAAGGAATAATCCATGCGTCTGTCCATCACCGCCCCCGCCCTGACCGCCCTGCTTGCGCTTGCTGCCTGTGGCGGCGGCGTGGGTGCCAATGGCGGTTCCGGAGACAACCACCCCGAGGTTTGCGCCGAACAGAACCAGCTGGCCCGCGCAGGGCTGACCACGGGTGGCCAGCAGTCCATCGCCTGCCCGGATCACGGTATCGGCCCGCGTCTGGATACCAGCAATCGCGGCCCGCTGCCGCAGAACTGAGAGCGGTGATGCGGCCCCTGCACGCGGTTCCTGTGGCGCTGATGCTGAGCATGGCTTTGTCGGCCTGCCAGTTGTCGAAGCCCAGGGTTGACGCGCCGCCAATCCTGACACCGGCGAACCCTGTGTCTGGCGCACCGGCCGCAGTGCAGCCCGCATCGCCCGCCCCTGTGGCGGCCTCGCGGGCCGTGGCGCTGCTGGATGCCGTCTGCGGCGCGTCCTTGCCAAACTTTGGCACTGTCGATGCCGCCGCCCGCGCCAGCGGCTTTGCCGCAGCCACGGGTGCCAACACCCTGCGGTCCGCAAGCGAAGAGGTGTCCTTCCGCCTGCAGGATGGCCCCGGTGATGGCAAGACCTGCGCCATGACCTTTGCCTCGGCCGATGGGCCCGACGCCGTGAAGACCGCCTTCGCCAGCCTTGGCGCCTTCAAGGAAACGCCGCTGGGCCTTGCCACCAAATACCGCGGGCGCGCCGCGATCTTTATCTACGACGGCCCCGGCCAGCAGGTGGGTGGCGCGCAATACTATACCGTCCGGCTGTTGTCCGAACGCTGAACCCTAAAAGGAACCGATCCCATGGCCGTCCTCGTCAACGAAAACACCCGTGTCATCTGTCAGGGCTTTACCGGCAGCCAAGGCACGTTCCATTCGGAACAGGCCATTGCCTATGGCACGAAGATGGTCGGCGGTGTGACGCCCGGCAAAGGCGGCACCACCCATCTTGACCTGCCCGTGTTCAACTCGGTGCACGAGGCGCGCCATGCAACGCAGGCCAACGCAAGCGTGATCTATGTGCCGCCACCCTTTGCGGCGGACAGTATCCTTGAGGCAATCGACGCGGAGATGGAGCTGATCGTTTGCATCACCGAAGGCATCCCCGTGCTGGACATGATGCGCGTCAAGCGCGCCCTGTCCGGCTCCAAATCTCGCCTGATCGGGCCGAACTGCCCCGGCGTGATCACACCCGGCGCCTGCAAGATCGGCATCATGCCCGGCCACATCCACAAGCGCGGCTCGGTCGGCGTCGTATCCCGCTCGGGCACGCTGACCTATGAGGCGGTGAAGCAGACAACGGACCTCGGCCTTGGCCAATCTTCCGCCGTGGGTATCGGCGGCGACCCGATCAAGGGGACAGAGCATATCGACGTGCTGGAGATGTTCCTGGCCGACCCCGAAACCACATCCATCATCATGATCGGTGAGATTGGCGGATCAGCCGAGGAGGAGGCCGCCGCCTACCTCGCCGCGCAGAAAAAGAAGGGCCGCTGGAAACCCACCGCAGGCTTTATCGCCGGCCGCACCGCCCCCCCCGGCCGCCGCATGGGCCACGCAGGCGCGATTGTGTCGGGTGGCAAAGGCGACGCGGATAGCAAGATCGAGGCGATGAAAATGGCCGGGATCATCGTGGCCGACAGCCCCGCAGGGTTGGGTGAGGCCGTGTTGAAAGCAATCAAGGGGTGAAACCGGGCCGAAGCCTTCCACAAGTGCCGTTAAGGAACTGACGTTATGCCCAAAATGAGAACAACCACCACTACCAAGTGGCTTAATCTGCTCGATGGCTCAGTGTGGTCTCAAGCAAAGAAACCTTGGCAGCACCTCCGCATGGTTCTGCTCGCTTTGGCTTTGGCTTTACCTGCCGCTGCGCAGGCCGAAAACTCCGATGGCGCTTTGCAGGCATGCAAGGCGGGAGACGTGGCCGGCATGGTCGAAATCATTGCCGATGATCAGGCAGATATTCATATTCAAACGCTGTCCGAGGCAATGCGTATCGCCGATTTGCTGATACAAAAACCAGACGCGCAAGGCGAGCTGGCAGGGGTTCTGCTGCAAGAGCTTGAACAGTTAAGGTCCGGTTCAATTCAACCCGTGATTGGCTATCTGGAAAACGCGCCGATCATTACTTGGACCAATCTTGAAGGTGCGGAATTGTGCTTGTTTGTCCGGGTGAAACCAATGGCCAATCCTTTAATATCCTTTGAAACTGACGGCACCTTGATGATGGAGTTCGCGTCTGCAGAGCCTGTTATTGCGCAATGGCCATCAGCAGTTTTGCTCCGATCCCCTCTGAACTAGGCGAAAACAGGCACATAGTGCTTGCAACACTTACGAGGTAACCCCATGACCGACCACTCCCTCGCCCCGTTCAACGCCACTGCCCTTGACGGTGCCAACGCCGATTACATCGACCAACTCGCTGCCCGCCACGCCGCCGACCCGGCCAGCGTTGATGCCGGATGGGCCGAATTCTTCCGCGCCATGGGTGACAGCGAACTCGATGCCAAGCGCGCCGCCTCCGGCCCCTCCTGGGCCCGCCGTGACTGGCCGCCGCAGCCGGTGGATGATCTGACCGCCGCCCTGACCGGCGAATGGCCGATGGCCCCCGCCAAGGAAACCCGTGGCACGGCGGAGAAGATCACCGCCAAGGCGGCCGAAGCTGGCGTGCAACTGACCGAAGAGCAGATCAAGCGCGCCGTGCTGGATTCCATCCGCGCCCTGATGATCATCCGCGCCTACCGCATCCGGGGCCATCTTGCCGCCGATATTGACCCGCTAGGCCAGCGCGATACCAAAAACCAGCCGGAACTTGACCCCGCGAGCTATGGCTTTGAAGAGGCGGACATGGACCGCCCGATCTTTATCGACAACGTCCTTGGCCTGCAGCACGCCAGCATGCGGCAAATCATGGATATCGTGCGCCGCACCTATTGCGGCACCTTTGCCCTGCAATACATGCACATCTCTGATCCCGAACAGGCCGCATGGCTGAAGGAACGCATCGAAGGCTATGGCAAGGAAATCGCCTTCACCCGCGAAGGGCGCCGGGCGATTCTGAACAAGCTGGTCGAGGCGGAGGGGTATGAAAAATTCCTGCACGTCAAATACATGGGCACCAAACGCTTTGGTCTGGATGGTGGTGAAAGCCTGATCCCCGCGATGGAACAGATCATCAAGCGCGGCGGCAATCTGGGCGTGCGTGATATCGTCATCGGCATGCCGCACCGGGGCCGCCTGTCGGTGTTGGCCAACGTCATGGGCAAACCCTACCGCGCGATCTTCCACGAATTTCAGGGTGGCAGTTATAAACCCGAAGACGTGGATGGCTCGGGCGACGTGAAATACCACCTTGGGGCCAGCAGTGACCGCACGTTTGACGGCAATACCGTGCACCTGTCGCTGACCGCCAACCCCAGCCACCTGGAGGCGGTCAATCCCGTCGTGCTTGGCAAGGTCCGCGCCAAGCAGGACCAGTTGAACGATACCGACCGCACCGCCGTTCTGCCCATCCTGCTGCACGGCGATGCCGCCTTTGCAGGCCAAGGCGTGGTGGCCGAATGTTTTGGCCTGTCGGGGCTCAAGGGCCACCGCACGGGTGGGACCATCCACATCGTCGTGAACAACCAGATCGGCTTTACCACCGCGCCTGCGTTTTCCCGTAGCAGCCCCTATCCCACCGACATCGCGCTGATGGTCGAAGCGCCCATCTTCCACGTGAATGGTGATGACCCCGAGGCCGTGGTGCATGCCGCCCGCGTTGCCATCGAATTCCGCCAGAAATTCCACAAGGACGTGGTGCTGGATATCTTCTGCTACCGTCGCTTTGGCCATAACGAAGGCGATGAGCCGATGTTCACCAACCCGGCCATGTACACGGCAATCAAGAAGCACAAGACCACGCTGCAGCTGTATACCGAACGTCTGGTGGCCGATGGCCTGATCCCCGAAGGCGAGATCGAGGATATGAAGGCGGCCTTTCAGGCCCGCCTGAATGAGGAAATGGAAATCGGCAAGAACTTCAAACCCAACAAGGCCGACTGGCTGGATGGCCGCTGGTCCGGGTTTGAACGTGAAAAGGATGACTACACCCCCGGTGCCACCGCGCTGAAGCCTGAAACCATGGCCGAAATCGGCGCGGCGCTGACGCGCGTGCCCGAAGGGTTCGATATTCACAAGACGGTGCTGCGCCAGCTCGAATCCAAGCAGAAAATGTTCGAAACCGGCAAGGGTTTCGATTGGGCCACGGCCGAGGCGCTGGCCTTTGGTTCGCTTGCCGTCGAAGGCTTCCCCGTGCGCCTGTCCGGTCAGGACTGCACGCGCGGCACCTTTTCGCAGCGCCATTCCGCCTTCATCGACCAGACCACCGAAGAACGCCACTACCCGCTGAACCACATCCGCGCCGGGCAAGCGCGGTATGAGGTGATTGATAGCATGCTGTCGGAATATGCCGTGCTGGGTTTTGAATACGGCTATTCGCTGTCAGAACCCAACGCGCTGACCATGTGGGAAGCGCAGTTCGGCGATTTCGCCAATGGCGCGCAAATCATGATCGACCAGTTCATCAACTCGGGCGAAAGCAAATGGCTGCGCATGTCCGGCCTCGTGATGCTGCTGCCGCATGGGTACGAAGGCCAAGGGCCGGAACACTCATCGGCCCGTCTGGAACGGTTCCTGCAGATGTCGGCCAACGATAACTGGATCGTCGCGAACTGCTCCACCCCGGCCAACTATTTCCACATCCTGCGGCGGCAAATTCACCGCAGCTTCCGCAAACCGCTGGTGCTGATGACGCCGAAATCCCTGCTGCGCCACCCCTTGTGCATTTCCGATGCCGAGGATTTCACCACCGGCAGCAGTTTCCACCGTGTGCTGTGGGATGATGCGCAAAAGGGCCATTCCGACCTGACACTGAAGCCCGATGCCCAGATCAAGCGCGTCGTCATCTGCTCTGGCAAGGTCTACTTCGATCTGCTCGCCGAACGGGACAAGCGCGGGGCGGATGACGTGTACCTGCTGCGTCTGGAACAGTTCTACCCCTTCCCCGCGCTGTCCCTTGTCAAGGAATTGGAGCGTTTCAAGACCGCGCAGATCGTCTGGTGTCAGGAAGAACCCAAAAATCAGGGCGGCTGGACGTTCGTTGAACCCAATATCGAATGGGTGCTGACGCGCATCGGTGCCACGCATACCCGCCCGGTCTACGTGGGCCGCGCCGCCAGCGCCTCGCCGGCCACGGGTCTGGCCAGCCGCCACAAACATGAACAAGAGGCGCTCGTGAACGACGCACTCACCATCGCCTGAAGGAGAATGACATGACCGATGTAATGGTACCCGCACTGGGCGAAAGCGTATCCGAGGCGACGGTAAGCACATGGTTCAAGAAACCGGGTGATGCCGTAGCGCTCGACGAAATGCTGTGTGAGCTGGAGACGGACAAGGTATCAGTCGAGGTGCCCAGCCCCGTCGCTGGCGTGCTGGCTGAAATCCTCGCCCCCGAAGGCAGCACCGTGGCCGCCAACGCCCGCCTTGCCATCGTCACCGAAGGTGCCACAGCCGCCCCCGCCAAAGCCGCACCCGCTGCGGCCCCTGCCCCAGCCCCCGCCGCCAAGTCGGTGGAAGACGCGCCGTCCGCGAAAAAGGCCATGGCTGAGGCTGGCATCAGCCGCGATCAGGTCACCCCCACCGGCCGTGATGGCCGCGTGATGAAGGAAGACGTCGCCCGCGCCGCTACTGCGCCCGCCCCCGTGGCGGTTGCGGCGCCCCCTGCCCCCGCCGCCATCCCCCGCGCACCAGTGCCTGCGGATGATGCCGCGCGTGAAGAACGCGTGAAGATGACCCGCCTGCGCGCCACCATCGCGCGCCGCCTGAAAGACGCGCAAAACACCGCCGCCATGCTGACCACCTATAATGAGGTGGATATGTCCGGCATCATGGCTTTGCGCAATGAATACAAGGACATGTTCGAGAAAAAGCACGGCGTGAAACTCGGCTTCATGTCCTTTTTTGTCAAGGCCTGCACCCACGCCCTGAAAGAAATCCCGGAAGTGAACGCCGAGATTGACGGTCAGGATGTGGTCTACAAGAACTACGTCCACATGGGCGTGGCCGTGGGCACCCCCAACGGTCTGGTCGTGCCCGTCCTGCGCGACGCCGATCAAATGGGCTTTGCCGCGATTGAGAAGAAAA
>JALOSO010000266.1 GCA_025458385.1 Paracoccaceae bacterium
AACACGCCCTTGGCCGAAGTGCCCGATGGCGCGGATGAACACGGCAATGTGGAATTGCGCCGTGTCGGCCACCCCCGCAACTTTGACTTCACGCCCGCCGAACATTTCGACATTCCCGCCATGGCGGGCCTGCTGGATTTCGCCACGGCCGCGAAACTGTCCGGCTCACGCTTCGTGATCCTGCAAGGTGCTGCCATCCGCCTGCACCGGGCGCTCGCGCAGTTCATGCTGGATACGCATGTCACCGAACACGCCCTGACCGAGACATGGACACCCGTGCTGGTGAAAGAGGCGGCGATGTACGGCACCAACCAGCTGCCGAAATTCGCCGAGGACAGCTATCAGACGACCAATGGCTGGTGGCTGATCCCTACCTCCGAGGTGACGCTGACCAACATGGTGGCCGAGATTGTGCTGGATGAGGCCGACCTGCCCATCCGCCGGACGGCGCATACGCAATGCTTCCGCTCTGAGGCCGGGTCGGCGGGCAAGGACACGTCCGGCATGCTGCGCCAGCACCAGTTTGAAAAGGTGGAAATGGTCAGCATCACCACGCCGGACCAATCCTTGGCGGAACATGAACGCATGACCAAATGCGCCGAAGCGATCCTGCAAAAACTGGGCCTGCCTTACCGGGTGATGGTGCTGTGCACGGGCGACATGGGCTTTGGCGCGACCAAGACGCATGATCTGGAGGTCTGGCTGCCGGGGCAGAATACCTACCGCGAGATCAGCTCTGTCTCGGTCTGCGGTGATTTTCAGGCCCGCCGCATGAATGCACGGTTCAAGCCGAAGGGCGGCGGCAAGCCCGAATTCGTGCATACGCTGAACGGGTCTGGCCTTGCGGTCGGGCGCACGCTGATTGCGGTGCTGGAAAACGGTCAGCAGGCGGATGGGTCGGTGACCTTGCCTGCGGTGCTTTCGCCCTACATGATGGGGGCAACCCGCATCAACGCCGATGGCACACTGGCCTGAAACGATAGGAATTCCATGCTGTTACGCGCCCTTCTTCTGTTGGCCGCAACCATTGCCTTTGGGGCCGCCCCACTGGTCACGCCGCCCTTCACAGGCTATGATCCCGGCATCTTTCCGGTGGAAATCGCGCGGCCTTCCATCCAGCCCGCAGGCTATGCGTTTTCAATCTGGGCGCTGATCTACATTGGCCTGATCGTGCATGCGCTGTTCGGCGTGCTGAGGCGCATGAAGGATGCCGCATGGAATGTGGTGCGCCTGCCGATGGCGGCGTCAATCGCCATTGGCACGATCTGGCTGTGGATTGCGCCCGACTATCCGATTACGGCCACGGCAGCGATCTGGGCAATGCTGGGGCTGGCGGGATTGGCTTTTCTGCGTGTCTCGGCGCAGGACCGGCTGTTGCTTGCCACACCGATTGCCATCTACACCGGCTGGCTGACGGCTGCGGCAAATGTGTCCCTGGGCGTGGTCGTGGCCGGCTATGGCTGGCTGACGGATACCGAAGCCGCCGCCGCCATGCTGGCCCTCGCGCTGACCATTGGCGTGTCCGTGCAACTGCGCCGCCCGGCGGATTTCGCCTATGGCCTGACGCTGATCTGGGCGCTGATCGGCATTGTCGTGGTGAACTGGCAACCGAATTTCACCGTCTCGGCACTGGCCGCAGGTGGCATTCTTGTCATGGCCATCACCATCTTTGGTGCGCGCAAACGCTTGAACTCCGCAGCGTAACCCATTGATTGGGCGTCAGTCACCGCGATTAACCGCCTTGTGCTTACGCAAACGGCTGGGCGTGTTGAACTTTGGGTTCTTGAACGGGTTACGGTCGCCCTGCCCCCGGAATGTCAGCCGGATCGGCGTACCCGGCATATCGAAATGTTCGCGCAGACCGTTCACGAGGTAACGGCGATAACTGTCCGGCATCAGGTCCGGGTGGCTGCACATCGCAACAAAGCCCGGAGGGCGGGTTTTCACCTGCGTCATGTAGCGCAGCTTGATCCGGTGGCCGCCTGGCGCGGGCGGCGGGTGCGCCTCGGTCATCGCACCCAGCCATGTGTTCAGCCGCGCGGTCGGAATGCGGCGGTTCCACACATCATGCGCCTTGCGGATGGCGTCGTGCAGACGGTCCAGCCCCCGGCCCGTTTTCGCCGACACCGTCACCAAAGGCGCGCCACGCAGCTGTGGCAACAGGCGTTCGAACATTTCCTTCAGTTCCGCCAGCTTGTCCTGCTTTTCATCCTCAAGGTCCCACTTGTTGACGGCAATCACCACCGCGCGGCCCTCGGTTTCCGCGAAATCCGCGATGCGCAGGTCCTGCACCTCGAACGGAATTTCCACATCCAGCAGCACCACGACCACCTCGGCAAAGCGCACCGCGCGGATGCCATCGGCGACTGACAGCTTTTCCAGCTTTTCCGAAATCCGCGCCCGGCGGCGCATGCCTGCCGTATCAAAAATGCGGATCGGCGTGCCTTGCCAATCTGCCCGCAAGGAAATCGCGTCGCGCGTGATGCCCGCCTCTGGCCCCGTCAGCAAGCGATCCTGCCCGATGATCTTGTTGATCAGCGTCGATTTCCCTGCATTGGGCCGCCCGATCACCGCAATTTGCAGGGGCTTTTTCGCGGTTGGCTGGTGGGCTGCAAAGTCTTGCTCATCCTCTGAACCTTCGGCGATGTCGATATCCACTTCGGGCGCGTCCGCCTCGGCCCGTTCAGCAAAGCCATCGGCCAGCGGCACCAGCAGCGTGTAAAGGTCATCCATGCCTTCGCCATGTTCGGCAGACAGGCGCACGGGTTCACCCAGACCCAAAGACCACGCATCCAGCGCGCCCGCGTCACCCGCCTTGCCCTCGGCCTTGTTCACGCCAAGGATGACCTTTGCCCCCTTGCGGCGCAGGATATCGGCGAAAATCTCGTCATTGGCGGTAATCCCGGCCCGGCCATCCACCAGAAACAGGCAGATGTCGGCCATATCCACCGCGCGTTCCGTCAGCCGCCGCATGCGGCCCTGCAGGCTGTCATCCGTGACGTTTTCCAGACCCGCCGTATCAATCACCGTAAAGCGCAGATCAAACAGCTTGGCATCGCCTTCACGCAGGTCGCGCGTGACGCCGGGCTGGTCATCGACAAGCGCGAGTTTGCGGCCAACCAGACGGTTGAACAACGTGGATTTGCCCACATTCGGGCGGCCGACAATGGCGAGGGTAAAGCTCATGGTTGCAGTCCAGATGATAAGCCGCTGGCCTTACACCGCAATCAGGTCAGCGGAAAGCCAGAAGTTGCCCGGCCGTGGACACCACATAAAGCACCCCGCCCGCAAGCGCCGGTTGCGTTGCTGCCCCACCCGGGATGTCGACAGTGCCAAGCAAGGCCCCGTCCGTCGGCGAGAACAGCCGCAAAATGCCATCACCCGAGGCGACGACAATCCGCCCCCCCGCCAGCACCGGGCCGAAATGGGGCGTCACCGCCTGCTGCCGCCGGGGATTGTCGTTTTCGAAGAACGGCATCGGCTGCGACCAGATCGTCGCCCCCGTCGCCTGATCAAGCCGCACAAGATGCCCCGTATCGTTCACAATGAACAGCGATCCACCGGCCGCCAGAATCGGCCCCATCGCGCCTTCACCGGCTGACCAGACCTCTTCCCCACCGGACGATGACAGGGCGAGCGTTCGGCCCGCTGCGGTGCCCACATAGATCAGGCCACCGTCAATGACCGGGTCGCCCGTGACATCCCCCACCGCCGAGAACGCCCGGCCCAGACGCTGACCGGCGACAGGCGTGCTCCAGGCCGGGGTGCCGCCTTCCTTGAGCAGGGCATTCACGACACCGCTGGCAAAGGGAAAGATCACCGTCCGCTCACCCACGGCGGGCGCGGCAGAGCCTATCACGCCCGTGGCGGCGGGCAGGCCTGTCGCCGTCCACAGCACACGGCCATCGGCGGCATCAATGGCCCAGGCGGTGCCATCGCGCCCGGCCACATAGACGGCGCGCCCATCGGTGGCTGGCGCGCCTGTCACCGACACATCCATGCGCTGCCGCCAGATCACCGCGCCTGATGCCGGATCGATGGCCACCAGTTCGCCATAGGGCGTGGTCGCAAAGACGCGCCCGCCGCCATAGGCAAGGCC
>JALOSO010000267.1 GCA_025458385.1 Paracoccaceae bacterium
ATGCGAACCGGGACAATCGATGATGAGAAAGTCTTTCTCCACCTCCATCGCCGTGATCGCTGCCGACAGGCGCTGATCATAGATATTCTCACCGGGGGCCAGGCGGGCCTGATCCACCTCAGGCAGATCGCGGTATTCGGGCGTGGGCAGGTGCAGGCCCATGCGGGCGTTATAGGCAACGCGGTTTTCCACATAACGCCCGAAACTTTTCTGCCGCAGATCAAGGTCAAGCGCGCCCACCTTGTGGCCCATGCGGGCAAGGGCGGTGGCAATATGCATCGAGGTCGTGGATTTGCCGGAGCCACCCTTTTCGTTGCCGACAACAATGATATGCGCCAAACCGAACCCCCGTCAGCAAAAGCACGCCGATAGGCGCGGGGACTGTATAGGGGGATGTCGGGGACTTGGGAAGAAGGGGTGCGGCGGGTTTTCGAGACGGAGCGCTCATCACTCCCTTCGGTCGTTCTTCGCTAGGCCCCCAGCGAAGAACGACCGAAGGGAGTGATGAGCGCTCCGTCAAAAGCAAAAGGCGCAGGGTTTCCCCTGCGCCCTTTCATTACGCCGCGATGGCGTGGATCAGAAACCCAGGCCTGCGTACTTGTTCTTGAACTTGGACACACGGCCGCCCGTGTCCATCAGCTTGGCGTTGCCGCCCGTCCAGGCGGGGTGCGCCAGCGGATCAATGTCCAGGGCCATCTGGTCGCCAGCCTTGCCCCAGGTGGTTTTGGTCTG
Source organism: Paracoccaceae bacterium (assembly GCA_025458385.1). Classification (GTDB taxonomy): domain Bacteria; phylum Pseudomonadota; class Alphaproteobacteria; order Rhodobacterales; family Rhodobacteraceae; genus JAAFHS01. Next base: position 733 of record JALOSO010000267.1, read on the forward strand.
GAACACGGTGCCATCCGTCATCTTGACGTCGATCATGTGGTAATCGGGGTGCGTATCGGCTTTCATGGCAGCGCTCCTTATTCCGCAGCTTTGGCTTTGTAGGTCGTATCTTCGACGATACGGGCGGATTTACCGCGACGGGTGCGCAGGTAGTACAGTTTGGCGCGGCGCACGCGGCCACGGCGCACAACCTCGATGCTGTCGATGTTCGTGGAATACAGCGGGAACACACGTTCCACGCCTTCGCCGAACGAAATCTTGCGCACCGTGAAGCTGGCGGAAATCGTCATGCCACCCTTGCGGCCAATGCAGACGCCTTCATAGGCCTGCACACGGCTGCGCGAGCCTTCGGTGACTTTGTAGCCGACGCGCACGGTATCGCCGGCGCGGAAATCGGGGATGCTTTTGCCAAGCGTCGCAATCTGCTCGGCTTCAATCTGGGCGATCAGGTCCATCGCAATTCCTTTGTTTCACGCGGTTTTCCCGCGATGTGATGCCACGGCAGAGCTCTTGGTCTTCAACCGGGTCCGTATCCAAAGGACACGCCCGCCAGAGATGCAGTCAGCTTGGTGCCTTACCGGTTCTTTTGCACCACCATCGCAGAAGCGCGCGAGGGCTGACGGCCAAAAGGAATCGGGCCCGGACGGCAATTGCCACCAGACTGGCGGCGTATAGGGGGGACATGTGGCGGGGTCAAGGCATTAGCCGCGCTTGGCCATCCAAGCCTGCCACAAATCAGGACGTCTTTCGCGGGTGATTGCTTCGGCCTGCGCCTTGCGCCATTTGGCAATGGCGGCGTGGTTGCCCGATTGCAGGACTTCGGGGATGGGCAGGCCCTGCCATTCTGCAGGCCGGGTGAATTGCGGGTGTTCCAGCAGGCCATCGGAAAAGCTTTCCTCAACCGCACTTTCGGCGTTGCCAAGGACATTCGGCAGCAGCCGCACAGTGGCATCCAGCACGGCCTGCGCGGCAATCTCGCCCCCGGTCATCACGAAATCGCCAAGGCTGACCTCTTCGATCCGGTAATGCTGCAGCACCCGTTCATCCACGCCCTCAAAACGCCCGCACAGCAGTGTCACGCCATCACAGGCCGCCAATCTGCGTGCCATGGCCTGATCGAACGGGCGCCCGCGTGGCGACAGGTAGATCACCGGCCAGCGCCCGCGGTCTGGCGTGCCTTGCGCCGCATGGGTCAGTGCTGCATCCAGCACATCGGCCCGCAGCACCATGCCCGCGCCACCGCCTGCAGGCGTGTCATCCACATTGCGGTGCTTGCCGATGCCAAAGGGGCGCAGATCAATCGCCTCCAGCGCCCAAAGGCCAAGATCAAGCGCGCGGCCTGTCAGGCTTTGGCCAAGCACGCCGGGAAAAGCATCCGGGAAAAGGGTGATCACCCGTGCGCGCCAGGCCCCGCGCACGGTACGCGGTTCGGCCATCAGGTCACGCGGACGCAGGCTGGCTGAAATTGACAGCCGCCCATGTGATTTTGCCGGTTTCGCACCTTCGTCCATGCGCGGCTTCTAACCCGGTGCCACCGCGCAGGAAAAGCCCAAACTGTCAGGCGCTGATGCTGTTGCGTTCCACGGTGCGCAGCCGCGCAAGCGCCAGCAAGGCATCCGAAACCTCGCCTCCCAGCCGCTTGGCCATGGCATGCAGGGCCAGATCAGGCGGCACACAGACCGCCAGATCGGCATCGTCACCGATCGCCGCACGCACCCGTTCGGCAAAAAGGCCAACCAACGCCGGGTCTTCCGGCAGTGCCTGCAGCACGCGGGTCAGGCTGTCTTCCTCCAGCAGGTCCATCAGCATCGGGTCGGTGGTCTGCACCACCAGCGCCGTCCGGATGGCCTGCGATGCATCACCCTTGCAAACCCGGACGATCAGCGCATCGCGCAGAGCCGTGTGATCGACATGTTTTGCCATGGCCTGCAGATGGCGCAGGGCGTCAGCCTCGCTTACGCGGCCGTTCATGTCTTGCAGCGGTTGCAGCAGCCGGTCCGCCAGCGCCAGGCGTTCGGTGATGTTGTTCGGATCAAGCGTCTGTGGCGCCTCGTCGGCCGGTTGTTCGAACGTGTCGCCCTTCCAGGGGTTCCACAGCAGGCGACAAATCGGGATTGACAGGAACGACATCGCCACCGGCACGGCCTGTGAATACATGGGCACCGTGCCCGCAGCCCCGCCGATACCGCGCCCGACGCCGAAGAACACCGCAACCAGCAGAATCTGCACGGCAATCTGCGCGGCAATGCCGACCCACAGATCGCGGCTTTGCAGGTCGCTCAGGCTGGTCGGCCACTGATGCGGGCGCACGATCATCTGCCACAGCACGAAAATCGCGACAAAGGTCGGCACCAGCGTCCAGCCGTACCCGCCAAGGCCTGCAAGCAGGGGCCCAAGATAGAGCAGGGCTGTCGCCCCCTTCAGCAAACGTGCGCGCATTTCCATCCGGTCCCTTCCCCATACAGGGCCGGAACGTTCTGCCCGGCCTCAGTCTAGCCCCTCGGGCAGGTCCACGATCACGCGGCGCGCCGACAGGTCTACCGTCGGGACTATCGCCCTGGTGAATGGCAAAAGTATGGCAGGCTGTGGGCCGCTTGGTTGCACCTCAAGCAGATCACCCGCGCCATGGTTGTGCACCGCCGTGACGCGGCCAAGCTGTACCCCGCCGGTATCCTGCACGGTCAGGCCGATCAGATCTGCATGGTAAAACTCATCATCGGGCAGGGACGGCAGCTTTGCCCGATCCACGAACAGTGCGGTTCCGCGCAGGGCATCCGCCTGTTCCTTGGTGGTGATGCCGGACAGCCGCGCACCATAGCCGCCGGTGACGGGGCGGGTCAGCTTGACGGTGAACTGACGGCTGCCATCTTCGGTGCAAAGCGGGCCGTAGGCGGCAATGTCGGACGGTTCGGCGCAGAATGATTTCAGGCGCACCTCGCCCTGCACACCGTATGACCCGGCTATGGAACCGATACAGATCAGGTCGGTCATCGCCCTGCCCCTTCACAATAGCCACGCGCATTCCAGGTACCGCCCACATCCTGGCAGGCGTTTTCCTGCGACCAGACGGCAAACTGCATGCCCGCACCGAATGACCCTGCACAAAGCGCAAGGGTCACGGTGCGGCGCAGCAGGCCAAGGCCGGGGATCATTGGTGCACCATCGGGCTTTGCATCATGTTACCTGCTTTCGATCAGAAATTCGGTTGCGCGGGCTTCCCAGCCCAGACGCTCCAGTTCCGGGGTCAGGTGGTTTTCTTCCGGCCAGCCCACGCAAAGATAGGCCACAAAGGCCCAGCCCTGCGGCACGTCCAGATCGCGC
>JALOSO010000268.1 GCA_025458385.1 Paracoccaceae bacterium
GGCTGGGGCATTGCCGGGTTCTGCCCCGGCGGCGCCATCCCTGCCCTTGGCTTTGCCCCCTGGCCGACCGCCCTGTTCCTGATTGCGATGGGCAGCGGCATGCTGATGGCCCGCTGGCTGCAAGCCCGGCCCCGCCGACAATCTGCCTGACCCACCGCCCAAAGGAGCCTGACCATGCCCGACCAAACCCCCATACCGCACCCGGTCGATCTGACAGTCGTGCCCGAGGTGACCGCCTTTTTCGACGAACCCACCAACACTGTCACCTATGTTGTCCGCGATCCGGCCAGCACCGCCTGCGCCGTCATCGACAGCGTCATGGACATCGACTATGCCGCCGGACGCATCACCTACACCTCGGCCGATGCCGTCATTGACCATATCCGCAGCCACGGCCTGACCCTTGAATGGCTGATCGAAACCCATGTCCACGCAGACCACCTGTCAGGCGCGCCCTATATCCAGGGCAAGCTTGGCGGCAAGATCGGCATCGGGGCCGATATCACCATCGTGCAGGAGACCTTTGGCAAGGTCTTTAACGAAGGCACCGCGTTTCAGCGTGACGGATCACAGTTTGACCGCCTGTTCAAGGATGGCGACGCCTATCAGATCGGCCAGATGACCGCATTTGCCATGCATACCCCCGGCCATACCCCCGCCTGCATGACCCATGTCATCGGGGATGCCGCCTTTGTCGGCGATACGTTGTTCATGCCTGATGGCGGGTCGGCCCGCGCCGATTTTCCGGGTGGGGATGCCCGCACACTGTACCGGTCAATCCGGCGCGTGCTGGCCTTGCCCGATGCAACGCGCCTGTTCATGTGCCACGATTATGGCCCGAACGGCCGCGAGATCCGCTGGGAAACCACCGTTGCCTCGCAACGCGCGCAGAACATTCATGTGCATGACGGCATCACAGAAGATGCATTTGTTGCCCTGCGCGAGGCGCGCGACGCCACACTTGCGATGCCCCGGCTGATCATTCCGTCATTGCAAGTGAACATGCGCGCCGGCGATCTGCCCCCGGCTGACAAGGATGGGCGGCGCTTCCTCAAGGTGCCGATCAACACCCTTTGACCGCCGCACAGCGCCAAGCCCGCCGCAACTGAAAGCCAAGCCGTTGAAAAAAATTGTCTCTTTCCTGCCAATTCTTGGCTGGGCGCCGGGCTATTCGAAAAGTGCAGCCGTCAGTGATCTGATGGCCGCCCTCATCGTCACCGTCATGCTGGTGCCGCAAAGCCTTGCCTATGCCATGCTTGCGGGCCTTCCCCCACAGACCGGGCTTTACGCCTCGATCCTGCCTTTGCTGGCCTATGCGCTGTTCGGCACCAGCCGCGCCCTTGCTGTCGGGCCGGTTGCCGTTGTCTCGTTGATGACGGCCGCCGCCGTGGGGCAGGTCGCAGCGGCGGGCACGACTGACTATCTGACGGCCGCGATGACCCTGGCCTTTCTGTCTGGACTGATCCTGCTGGCAATGGCGGTACTGCGACTGGGGTTTCTGGCGAATTTCCTGTCGCATCCCGTGATTTCCGGATTCATCACCGCATCAGGCCTGCTGATCGCTGTCAGTCAGGCCAAGCACCTTTTGGGGATCAGCGCAAAAGGCGATACCTTGCCGCACATGCTGATCGGCTTGTGGCGAGGTCTGGGCGATACCAACCTGCCTACTCTGGCCATGGGGCTTGCCACCACAGCCTTTCTGCTATGGGCCCGCAAACGCCTGAAACCCCTGTTGCTTGCCCATGGCCTGCCACCCCGCACGGCCGACCTGATCGCCAAGGCCGGCCCTGCCGCCGCAATCCTGCTGTCGGTCCTGGCGGTGCTGGCCTTCGGGCTTGTCGACCGGGGGGTGCGGATTGTGGGCGAGATTCCCGCAGGCCTGCCACCCTTTGCCTGGCCTTCCCTTGACTTCGGCTTGTGGCAGCAACTGTTCCTGCCTGCCATGCTCATCAGCCTTGTCGGTTTTGTCGAATCCGTCTCGGTCGCGCAAACACTGGCGGCCAAGCGGCGCCAGCGCATCCGGCCCAATCAGGAGTTGACCGCGCTTGGCACCGCCAACATCGCCGCGGCCCTGTCAGGCGGGTACCCTGTCACCGGTGGATTTGCCCGATCCGTCGTGAATTTCGACGCTGGCGCCGAAACACCGCTGGCCGGGGCCTTTACCGCCATCGGCATTCTGGCCGCCACCCTGTTCCTGACGCCACTTTTCCGCTTGCTGCCACAGGCCGTGCTTGCGGCGACCATCATTGTCGCCGTGCTCTCGCTGGTTGACCTGGCCGCCATCCGACGCACATTGGTCTACTCAAAAGCCGATTTTGCCGCCATGGCCGTCACCATCGCCACCGTTCTGGGCCACGGCGTTGAAACCGGGATCACCGCCGGCGTTGCCTTGTCGCTGCTGTTGTTTCTGTGGCGCACCACGCGCCCGCATATGGCTGTTGTCGGGCAGGTGCCGGGGACCGAGCATTTCCGCAATATCGACCGGCATGCCGTGCTGACTGACCCGACGATCCTGTCGCTTCGCATGGACGAAAGCCTGTATTTTGCCAATGCACGCGCGCTGGAAGACGCGATCTATGACCGCGTTGCCGATCAGCCTGCGCTGCGCCATGTGATCCTGATGTGCCCCGCCGTGAACACGATCGACGCCAGCGCCTTGGAAAGCCTTGAATCAATCGCCCACAATCTGGCCGCCAGCGGGATCGGCTTTCATCTGTCCGAGGTCAAGGGCCCGGTCACCGACGCGCTGAAACGGTCTGATTTCCTGCAGAATTTCAAGGGTCAGATCTTTCTGTCGCATTACGCAGCGGTCAACGCACTGCAAGCGCCCGATCCGACAAAAGTATAAGGTGGCAGTCCGAAGGGGACTGCGGTCGAACCTTCTCAGGGCGCGGAACGCGGCGGCTTGGGCTTTTGAAGGCCGCCGCGGGTGTCCCAATCCGCAACCTCTGTTGAACGTCGGCTCGTTGCTTATCCCGGAATGGCCTGCCGGATCAGCCCGCCCGGTCCGGGCTGTGGCACCGCGCAAGCAGACCGGGGTGGACTGTCAGTTCCGGAAGCGGCAGTGTGACGATCTTTTTGACCTCTTCCTCATCAAGGCCAAGTGACAGCAAAAGCATCTTGGCCGCTGTATTGTCAGACTCCGGCCCGCCATCATCGTCGATCAGGGTTGCCATCATCCCGATCACCACCCCCCCGACAAGGGCGCGGGCGACGGGCAGGGACGCGATCCGGAACCGGCCCTGTGCGATCCCGGCAGCAAGATTTGCCCCGACGCGCGCGGAAAACGCGGGCACACGGTCAAATGCCGGCCAGCCGGCACGGATCATGAAGCGCGGCAGAAGCGGGTTCGCACGGGCGCAGCGCAGCACCATGCGGAACCCCGTCGCCAGCCGTGCCGCAGGGTCCTGGTAGGCCAGCACCGATGGCGACACGGTCAGGATCAGGTCTTCGGCCAGTTCTGCGCCCACGGCGCTGATCAGCGCGGCAGGTGCGTCGTAGTATTTGTAGAACGTCCCCCGCGAAACACCAGCTTGCAGGATGACGGCATCGACGGTCACTCCCTCTGGCCCGCCCCGCGCCATGACGCGCAAGGCCGCATCCGACAATTGGGCCAGCATCTGCTCGCGGCGTCTGGCGGCCACGCGCACGCGATGGTCTTCAGCCTTGGGGTCTTCGGTCATGATCTTTTCATATTGACGATTTTGTCACTATGACTGACGCCAAAGTGACACTTTCGTCATTATAAGACTTCACAGCCGGGAGGCAACCCATGAGGAACGCTCTTATCTGGGCGGTGATCGCCCTTTACGCGGTATTCGCTGCTGCCAAACCATTGCTTGCAGGCACGGTGGACCTGTCGCGTATTTGTGCCGCCCCCGGTGCTCGTTTAGGCCACTTGGCGTTCGAAGGCCAAGGGGCTTTTGCCTCCCAATGCTGAATGCCGACGGCGCGGGTTATGGAAGCCGTTGATGTATTGGAGTGAGGGCATGCCTGCCATTGGTCCGAAGGAATGCCCGAACGCGGTTTCGGCCTGTCGG
>JALOSO010000269.1 GCA_025458385.1 Paracoccaceae bacterium
CCGCACCCCTGATGCGACGGCGGCATCGCGAAAGGCCCGTGCCGCTGCGGCCGGATTGGCATGCCCGTCGCCCTGCGAGATCAGGCCACCAAGAGCGCGGTCCGACAGGCCCGGCAGCAAGGCGCGAACCTCGCCCGCGCCCAGCAGCACCTCATTGGAAAAGCCCAACCGCCGCATCTGATCTGCCCGCGCCTGCGCCCATTCCCATTCCGCAGCGTCCATCGCCACGGCCACTTGCCCCGTGCCCAGGCGCACCTCGCAGGCACTGGCCGCCCCATCCCCCACCAGTGCGGGAAGATCGGCCCAGATCTCCATCGCCCGTTGCGACAGCGGGTATTCGCGCAGGTCACGCAGCAGCAGGCGCAGCCCCCCGGCGTTCACGCCCGAGGCCTGCCGCCCCGCCACGCCCCGGTCAACCATCGTCACCGCAACCCCGGCCCGCGCCAGATGCAGCGCGATGGCGCAGCCTTGCAATCCCGCACCGATGATCAGCACGTCAGACATCGACACCCACCACCGGCTTGTCATCCAGCGACACGATCTCGGTCAGCCGGGGATCACGCCCCGCAAGCGCCGCCAGCGCCGCCAGTGGCAGCGGCCGCACAGGGGGCCGTGCGCGAAACGGCACGGGCGCGCGCCCAGTCTGCGCCGCGATCATGCGTGCCAGCGTCACGGCGCAATGACGCCCCTGACAGGGCCCCATTCCACAGCGGGAAAGCCCTCTGATCTGGTCAATATCCTGCGCGCCTGCGCGGATCAGTCCGTCCAGCCCTGCTGCGTCAATTTCCTCGCAACGGCAGACGGTGGTGTTCCCGGTGGGCAAGCTGGCCGAAAGACCGGGCGGAAATGCTGCCTCAAGAAACCGTCGTGGCAGCAGGCTTTTGCGCAGCCGCGTCCGGCTTGCCGACTGACCCTGCGCCAACAGAACAGCCGCCACATGGCGACCATGCGCCATCGCAGCCTCGGCCCCGCCGATCTGCCGGGCATCGCCAGACATCAGGATACGGCATGGCCCGTCAACAAGCGATGCGCCGGGCGCAGGGACCATCACCCCGTCCTCCTCCGTGGCGGCCTGCCACGCCTGCAAGCCTTGGTTCCATTCGATCCGAGCACCGGCCCCCTGCGCCAGATCGATGGACGGAACGACCCCGTCATGGACCACCAGCAGATCACACGCGACCTCGGTCAGCTGCCTCCCCCGCCACAGGCGCAGGGCTTCCACCTTGGTGGCCCCGACGGCTTCGATTCCGGTCACGCCGCGCGCCATCGGAATACCCGCCAGACGCAAGCGCGCCAGCCATCCGGCCCCCTTGGCCAAGGACGGCACCGCAGGTAACCGCAGCCGGGGCAAGGCCCCGATCTGATCGCGCAACCGGTCTGTGCGGGCCAGCATGACCGGCCGCACGCCCAGCCTTCGGAACTGATCGGCCAGCAGAAAAACCAGCGGCCCGGTCCCGGCGATGGCAACCCGCCCCAAAGGCTTCATCTGCCCGGCCTTCAACAGTGTCTGCACCGCGCCCGCCGTCATGACCCCGGGCAGCGTCCAGCCGGGAAAAGGCACCGGCCGCTCCATCGCGCCGTTGGCCAGCACCACATGGGCGGCCCGCAAATAGCCCGCTTTTGTGCCCTGCAGCCAACCGACTGTTCCATCGCGCCGCACTTCCCACACCGTGTGGCCGGGGCGAAAGTCGATACTTTCCGTTCCCCGGAACGCCCGGATCAGATCAGCGCCTGCGGCATAGGCTGGCCCCAGTGCCGTCATCAAGGCCCCGGCTGCAGCGCCTTCGGCAAGGTTCGCCTCCAACCCGCGATAGATCTGCCCGCCGGGGCCCGGCTGCATGTCCAGAACGATCACCCGCCGCCCCGCGCGCGCCAGATCAACCGACGCCGCCATTCCGGCGGGGCCCGCGCCGATGACGATCACATCGGCATCCGGCTTGGGCGCATCGGGAAAGGGCGGCATCTGCACTTCAGGCCCCCCCGCCGACGCCCGCGGCACCGTTCTGCAGGCGGATGCGCATGCCTTCAGCCACGCCAACCAGACAGGCCTGCTGGCTGCCTTGCCCCTCAATCTCGACCAGGCAGTCAAAGCAATGGCCGATCATGCAATAGGGCAGGCGAGGTCCGCCGCTGACCGGCGTTCGGCGAAAGGCCGGCACGCCTGCGCGCATCAGGCAGGCCGCAACCGTCTCGCCCTCGCGCGCCGGAATGGGCCGCCCGTCGAAATGTATGGTGACAGGGTGCCCGATCGGCACGACAGAAGCGAACATGGCCTGGCCTGTGAAAGACATGGAAAGTTGCGCCCGCCCGGGGAGCAAACGCGGGCGGGCGCACGCGGTTACGGCTGGATCGAGATGTCCACGCCGAACCACTTTTCGGTAAGGGCGCTGTTGGTGCCGTCTGCGTTGATCTCGGCTATGGCCGCGTCAAAGGCCTCGCGCAGCGCGTCCTCGCCCTGCCGCAGCGCCACGTTCGTGGTGCCCAGCCCCAGCACCCCGCCCGAAAAGGCAGGCCCGGTCAGCATCAGCGACCCGGGCGCATTGGCGTCGATCACCGCCTTGAAGGCGGTGACGTTGGCAATAGCCACATCCAGCCGCCCCGCCGTCAGTTCAAGGCCAAGTTGTTCGATGCCAAAGGTAACTTCATTAAGGAGACTCCGGCGACTTGGGAATTAGCCTCGCAAGAATCGGCTGAGAAGACAGTTGGACTGCCGGATCCTCCGGTCGTTAATGCACCTCCTCTAAAGGGCACTGTCACACCTGATGGTAAGCTGACGGTTTCGGCAGAAGTACAAGGTCAATTTGGACGAGTGGTTGCCAAAGCGGAAGGGCTAGAAGGATCCGCAGGCGTTAGGCAAGTTCCCAAGCTTCCCTACATGCAAGATTTCGAGAAGGTTCCAGAAAACGCAGTACCCGGTGGCTGGGTCAACTCAGCAGTGAAGTTTCAGACTCGCACCGTAGAGGGCCAGAAGGTCTTGGTAAAAACTGCTACCAATCCTAATCCGCTGGCCGCTCGTGCAAACGCGTTTATATCAACTCCCGATTGGAAAGAGTACACCATTCAATGTGACATGATGGCCAAACGGGTTAAGGACCAGATCGGTGACATGGGGGTTGTTGCCAATCGCTATAGCCTTTATCTGCAAGGCGACTTGCAGCAGTTCCGCTTGGTCTCCTGGGGAGGTCTGTTGCGAATTGACCAGACTATATCTTATCCATGGACTGACAATGTCTGGTATACGCTCAAACTGACTGTTACCCAGCAAGGTGACGACGCTTTAGTTCGTGGCAAGATCTGGCTTAAAGACCAGCCCGAGCCTGCCGAGTGGACTTTGGAGGTCGTGGACAAAGCGCCGAATCTGAACGGTGCTGCTGGTATCTACGGTCGTGTGCCACCTGGAAGCATCGAAATGGGTGCCAAGCCAGCGGATACAAAACCCGGTGCCGAAATGTATTTCGATAACCTCAAAATCACTCCGAACAAATAAGGTGTTTTCAATGTTACGTCAGAAGATCAAGCAGTGTGTTGCCCTCGGATGGGCTTGCACTTTAGCTTTCACCGCCAGCGCCACAGAACCCGGCAAAGGCGACTGGCCGATGTTTGGGGGCCGCCCCGATCGGAACTTCGTCAATCTAAAGGAAAAAGTTCCAGCCAGCTTCGATGTCTCCTCTGGCGAAAACGTTCGCTGGTCAGTAGACCTCGGTACGAAAGCCTATGGTGGACCAACAATCGCTGGTGGCAAAGTTTATATCGGAACGAACAACCAGAACCCGCGTGACCCCGCTATCAAAGGCGACAAGGGAGTCATGATGTGTTTTGACGAAAAGACCGGTAAGTTCTTGTGGCAGATTGTGTTCGACAAATTGCCCGCAGGTCGCGTGCAGGATTGGCCTGAGGAAGGCATCTGCTCCAGCGCTACAGTCGAAGGAGATAAGATCTACTTTGTGTCCAATCGTTGTACTGTTGTCTGTGCTGCTGCCGATGGAGACTCGGCGAACCCCGGCAAAGGAAAGATCCTGTGGGAAT
>JALOSO010000270.1 GCA_025458385.1 Paracoccaceae bacterium
TCCTTGCGCAGCCCGAAACCCACGTTCTCCGCCACACTCATATGCGGGAAAATCGCATAGGACTGAAACACCATGTTGGTCGGGCGCTGGTTGGCGGGCACGCTGGCCATATCCTTGCCATCGATCAGCACCATCCCGGAACTGATCCCCTCAAACCCCGCAATCGTCCGCAAAAGCGTGGTTTTGCCGCATCCCGAAGGGCCAAGCAGCGAAAAGAACTCACCGGCCTTGATCGTGCCTGTAATGCCCCGCAGCGCGTGATAGTCGCCATAATATTTATGGACGTCACGGAATTCGATCATGGTGGGTCGTTCAGTCACAGAAAGCCTCCGGCGTCTTTGCCGCCCACCTTGGCAATGCCGCGGCGACGGAAATATTCAGCAATAGCAAGCAGCGTGATCGAGATCAGCACAAGGCAGGTACCAAGCGCCAGCATCGCGGGCACCTTGGCCGGAAAGCGGAACTGGCCAAAGATATAGGCTGACAGCACCACATCGCTGCCGCCAAGGAAGTAGGCGATGATGAATTCATCAAGGCTGATCGTGAAGGTGATCAGGAATGACGAAATGATGCCGGGCAACACGAGCGGCAGGATGATGCGCATGAACGTCGACACCGTGCCCTCGCCCAGATCATAGGCGGCCTCTTCCAGGCTGCGGTCCAGCGATTGAAAGGCCGAGGTCAGGATTGCCACGGCAAAGGGCGTACAGATCAGCACATGGCCCAGGATGATCGTCTTGATCGACAGATCCACGCCGATGGCCAGCAAAACCACGATCAGCGACATCGCCAGAATCATTTCCGGCAGCACAAGCGGCAGCATCACCAGCCCCATGATCGGTGCCTTGGCCGGAAACTGGAACCGTGTGGTTGCACGCGCGGCAAACAGGCCAAGCAGCGTGGACAGTGTCGCCACCGAGGTTGAGATGATCATCGAATTGGTGAACGCACGCCACAAGGCCGTGTCATTCCACATTTCCGAAAACCATTCTGTCGTGAAACCCGACAGCGGAAAGGCGATGATCTTGTTGTCGTTGAATGCAAAGATCGGCAGCAGGATGATCGGCGCATAAAGGAAGATCAGATAGGCAATGGCATAGATGCGCAGGCCGGGCGATTTCATCGTGCACCCCCCTTCAGATAGCGGCGGTTCCACATGACGAAGGCAATGCTGACAAGCGCCACGATCAGCATGGCCGACACCGCAATCGCAGACCCAAGCGCGCGGTTGTTCTGCTTGAGCATCTGAACCTCGATCATGTTGGCGATCATCGGCAATTTGCCCCCACCGATCAGATCGGGGGTCACATAGTCACCGATCGTCGGGATGAACACGATCAGCACGGCCGCGATGATCCCCGGCACCGACAGGGGCAATGTCACGCGCAGAAAGGTAACGATCTTCGATTCGCCCAGATCCTGCCCGGCCTCAAGCAGCGACCGGTCGATCTTTTCCAGCACCACGAAAATCGGCAGGATCGCAAAGGGCGCATAGGCATGGGCCAGCGTCATCACCAGCGCGCCGATATTGTAATTGATGGCCTGCAGGGGTTCGTCGATGATGCCAAGGCTCATCAATCCGGAGTTGATGACGCCGTTGTAGCCCAGGATCACCTTCCACAGAAACACGCGGACAACATAGCTTGTCCAGAACGGAATGGTGATCAGGAACAGCCACAGCGCCTTGCGGTGCGCGGGCACATGAAAACTGACGTAATAGGCAATCGGATAGGCCAGCAGCACCGTGGCCAGTGTCACCAGCATCGACACCATCAACGAGCGCGCCATGATCGTCTGGTAAACCTTGCCGGTCCAGACCTTGATGTAATTGTCAAAGGTGAAAGGGCCGGTCACGCCCTGATCACCATCGGTCATGAACGAATAAATTACCACGGTCGCCAGCGGAACGGCCATCAGCAACACGCAGTAGAACAGGGTCGGACTGATCAGACGCAGGCCCTTGAAGCCCTCGGTCTGCGTGAACGGCGTTGATGCGTGGCCCACGCTCATCGGTTATCCGGCCCCCTGTTGGTCTTGTTCCCCCTATCTGGCACAATGAAACGCGACGTGGAAACCCCTTATTTCCACGCCGTCGCCAATTTTGATCAAATCAGGGGGTGTCAGGCCATTCTGCCTAACGGATGACCGCCTCGATGGCGATCGAGCGTTTTTTCAGCTCGTCATACAGCGTCGGAACCACGCGCAAGGACCCGACGGCCGCCCGCAGCGCATCTGACAGATGGGCCTCAGACGCGATACGCCCGGCGACGCGCCAGACCATCCGCCGCTTGACGCCATCATCATAGACGATCTCTGTCATGCCCTTGCGGTCGGTGCGCAGGCCCAGAAAATCTGCGCCGCCATGTGGCGCGTGAAAGAACGCTTGCTGTCCCATGATGCTGCCCGTTTTTGTTGTTATGGCACAAAGGTGTGCGACGTCACGCCCGTCGTCAACGCCATTGTTCTGAAATCATGGACAATTTTCGGTGAGATCGCCGTCAATGTCACCATCAGGGCACAATCTGGCCGAATGTGGCGGGGATACGCCACATCACCGCCACAATCACGCCACAATTCGCGTCAGACCGCCACCTCAAAGGACGGGCGCGCCAGGAGCCCGGCCAGAACGGCACAGGCCTGATCCAGCCTTTCCAAGGGCAAGTGGCCGGCGATGGCGATGCGCACGGCATTGGGCGCACGGCCATGAACAAGGGCAAACTCATCGGCAGGCCGCACCAGAACACCGCCTGCCGCCGCCTCACGCGTGAAGTTCGAGGCGCGCCAGCCGGATGGCAGCGGCAACCATGTGATCAGCAATCCCGGCTGCCACTGCAGCCCGAAAGGCCCAAGGTGTTGCGCCAGCCGCAACACGCGCGCCTCGGTCTCACGCTGAACAAGGCCCCGCAGACGCGCGGCCTCGCCAGATTGCAGCAGGTGCAGCACCATTTCGGAAATCGGCATCGCAAGCGCAAAGCAGCTGTGCTGTACGGTCAGGCGGCCCGCCTCGCCCATGCCCGTGGGGCAGACGACATAGCCAAAGCGCAAGGCCGCCGACAGTGATTTCGAAAAGCTGCCGACATACCACACCCGTTCGGGCGCCAGCGCGCGCAGCGTGGCCACGTTCAGGCGATTGGCGACATAACAGCCATCCTCGATGATCTGCAGGTCATAAGCCCTTGCAATCGCGATGATCTTTTCGCGCCGTTCGGGCCCCATCCGTGCGGTTGTCGGGTTCTGCGCCTCGGGCGTCAGGCACAGCAATTGGGGGCCGTGGCGCTTGCATGCGGCCTCGAGGGCCTCGGGCACCATACCTTCGTCGTCCAGTTCGATCGGCACGACATCCGCGCGTGCCAGACGCGCGGCATAGCGAAACCCTGCATAGCCCAGCTCCTCGACCAGAACCACCGGCCGCTCGCCCCGCAGGCAACACAGCATGACCGCCAGCAAGGCATTCTGGCCACCGTTCGTCAGGGCAATCTCTTCCGGGCCATAGGGGCCAAGGTCGCGTTCTGCTGCCCAGTCAGCCACCGCTGTTCGCAAGGGGGCTTCACTGACCTGCGTCGCATAATCCAGCCAGTCCAGCGCCCGGTTGGCCGCAACCGCCTGCATCGCTGCGGCAAAGGCCTGTGACTGACCGACATCGGGCAGCAGCGGTGGGCGCAGGTCAATCGGGCCGCTGGTGGCCGAGCCTTCGCGCTTGGTGTAAAGCGCCTTTTGCGGCCCAAGGCGCGGCATCGCGGCGGCCACAAAGGTGCCCCGGCCCACCACGGCTGACAACAGCCCCTCTTGCGTCGCAAGGTGATAGGCGCGCGCAACGGTGCCGGGGGTGATCTTCAGATCCCAGGCCAGATCGCGCACTGTTGGCAACTGGGCATCGGGCGGCAAATGCCCATCGCGGATCGCCTCGCGCAGGGCGCGTGTCAATGCAAGGTACTTTGGCCCTTCGTATTGTGCCAGATCAGGCCGCCATTTTGTATGCATCACAATGTTTCCCTCGCGGGTCCGCTTATTGTATCAATATGCTACGCCATCAAGCGCAATGTATCAACACAAATGGTGATCACCATGCCGCAGACCCTGAAAACCACGTTTGGCAGCCGGGCCGCCGCCCCGACGCAGGCGACGACGGTTCTGCAAACCCTGGTGCAGTGGGCCACGCGCCAGCGCAACCGCCGCAGCCTTTCCCGGCTGG
>JALOSO010000042.1 GCA_025458385.1 Paracoccaceae bacterium
GGCGAACTGGCTGGCGATGCCGCCCGCAGAAAGGAACCACAGGAACACCCAAAGTGGCAATGCGAGGCCGCGCCACAGGCCGGGACGGTGGCGGGTCAGCGACAGGGTCATGGCCAGCAGGATCGTGGTCAGAATGGCCGGTGCAAGGGCCAGTTGGGCGAAAAACAACGTGGTGATGGGCAGGCTTGGGGCCATGGGCTGCCTGCCGCCGTTGAGGTAATCCATCTCGACGCCGAACACCCAGAAGGCATGGAACCACAGGGTGACCAACATGAGCACACCGCCGGTCAGGCTGACAAGGCCGAGGCGAGACCACGGCATTGCGTCAGCCGCCCGTATGGCTCATGTGGCGGGTGATCTGGCCCCTGATCTTTCCGGTCACGTTCTGGCGTGCATAATCGAAATCATGGCCCTTGGGTTTGCGGGCGATCGCGGCGCGAATGGCTTGTTCCAGCGCGGCATCATCCGGGCTGGCACGCAGCGGCGCGCGCAGGTCGGCCATGTCTTCCTGGCCAAGGCACATGTACAATTCACCCGTGCAGGTCAGCCGCACGCGGTTGCAGCTTTCGCAGAAGTTATGCGTCAGGGGCGTGATGAAGCCCAGCTTCTGCCCGGTCTCGTTGATCTTGACATAGCGCGCAGGGCCGCCGGTGCGTTCGGTCAGGTCTGTCAGGGTAAAGCGCTCGGCCAACCGCGCGCGCAGGTCCTTGAGGTTCCAGTATTGGTCAAGGCGCAGGGGCGACATGTCTTCACCCATCGGCATGACTTCGATGAAGGTCAGGTCGTGCCCTTCGCCGGCGCACCAGTCGAGCAGCGAAAAGAGTTCGTCTTCGTTGAAGCCTTTCAGTGCAACGGCATTGATCTTGACGCGCAGGCCAGCGGCGGTGGCGGCGCGAATGCCATCAAGCACCTGCGGCAGCCGGCCCCAGCGGGTGATCCTGGCGAATTTGGCCTCATCCAGTGTGTCCAGAGAGACATTGATGCGACGGATGCCGCAAGCGGCAAGGTCGGCGGCGTATCTTGCCAGTTGGCTGCCATTGGTGGTGAGGGTAAGTTCTTGCAGCGCGCCGCTTTCGAGGTGGCGCGACATGCCCTTGAAAAAGGTCATGATGCCTTTGCGGACCAGTGGCTCGCCCCCGGTGATGCGGAGCCTTTGCACGCCCATCTGGACGAAAACGGAACAGAGGCGGTCGAGTTCCTCGAGGCTGAGGAGGTCTGCCTTGGGCAGGAAAGTCATGTTTTCCGACATGCAATAGGTGCAGCGGAAATCGCAGCGGTCGGTGACCGAAACGCGCAAGTAACTGATGGCGCGGGCGAAGGGATCGATCAATGGCGTCATGCTGGCAACGTAGGCCTGCGCGGGCGGGGCCGCAAGGTGGTTGATTGGCAAGGCGTGCAGCGATAGGATTTTGGCATGATGATATCCCGTGCCCTCTGTGCCCCGCTGATCGCCCTGACCCTGTCGGGTTGTGCCCTGTTTGCACCGCAAACGCCCGATCCTGTCGTGGCGGCACCTGCCGCAGCCGCCCCGCCGCCCAATCCGGGCGGCGTGCTGGGTGAAAACGGCCAGTCGGCCGCAGCGCTGGATCAATCGACAGCCGCAGATATTGCAGCCGCGACAGCCGCCCCTGAACCGGCAGGTGAGCGGGCGTTGGGCAAGGTCGTTGTGGCACTTGGCAGCCCGGCGGAACAGGGGTTCTGGATCAAGACATCTTTGGCGGCGGCCCCGGGCAAGGGGCGCGTGGTGACAGAAGGCGGGCAATCGGTGAATGTGGACCTGATCCCGGGCACAGGCGGGGCGCTGCTGTCGCTCGCGGCGTTCCGCCAGTTGGGACTGGGGTTGACGGATCTGCCGGAAGTGACGGTTTACGCCAACTGAGCGGAGCGCGGGTTGACAGCGCCGGGGGTTTCACACCCCCGGAAACCCCGTGGGATATTTATGGACCAAAAATGATTAAAGATACTTGGCCGCTTCCTTGCGGGCAAAGGTCTTGAGTTTGTCACCGTGTTCGGTCAGCCATTGGGCCGCGCGCGTGGCATCATGTTTCGACAGATCGCGCAGCCACCATGCGATGGCTTTCTGGATGAACCAGTCACGATCGGGGGCAAGGGTGACGCACCAGCCGAGCACACGGTCACGGATGGCGCGATCCTGATCTGACGGGAAGTTCTGCTTGGTCCATGGCAGCGTCATCACAAGTGCCGCGCGGCGGACCCACATGGTTTCGCTGGTCAGCCAGGTTTCAACCCGATCAAGGCGCGTGGGGTTGGCGACGAGGCGCTTTTGTCCGGCGATGCTGGCGTGATCGGCCAGGGCCCAGGCATCGAATTGGGGCACCCAGGACGCGATGAGCGCCCATGCCGCCTCATCCGGGCGGATGCGGGCCTGTGTGAGCAGCTTGGCTGCCGCCACGCGCGCCTCATGGATATTGCTATCCCACAGGTCTGCGGCAAGCTGCAGGCGCGCGTCCAGCGTGGCGGTGGCGCGCCAGTCGGCCACCAGCGGTTCGATTGCGGGCACGGGAATGCCAAGGTAGCTGCGCGGGGTCTTGTGATAGGCCAGCGCCTCGGCGGCCTTGGCAGGGTCGGCCAGCGCGTGGAGTTGGGCAAGCGCTGTGCTGATCATGGTGCGGGCGCAATGCCGGTCGGGGCACCGTCGATGGTTTTGGTGTTGCGCGTGGCCCAGTAATCGCGCAGGCCCGCATCGCCCTTGTCAGCAGCCCAGTCACGCAGAACCGGCCTTTCGGCCACGAAATCCATGAAGGGCACGGCAAAGCCGCAGGAGGATTGCACGAGGTCAACCGTCACATCGAATATCTGCCGCGCGCCGGGTATGGCGGGCAGGTGGGCCATCAGCGCTGGCCAATGGGCATCGTCACGGTGGATGACGCGCGCCTTGCCATAGGCGCGCAGGATCAGCGGGCGCTTCTCGAACCCGCACCACATCAGCGTGATGCGCGGATCATGCGCGACATGGGCGGCGGTTTCATTGCCTGACCCGGTCAGGTTCAACCACAGGATCCGCGTCGGCGATACCACGCGCAGGGCATCCATGCCTTTTGGCGACAGGTTCACCCGGCCCTGCAACGGGGCGGTCGCCACAAAGAAAAGGTGCTGCTCGGCGATAAAGCTGATCTGATCGGGCTGCAACTCGCTGTAACGCTTGCCCATAACCTATTCCACTGTCACGGATTTTGCGAGGTTGCGGGGCTGGTCCACATCCGTGCCCTTGGCAATGGCGGTGTGATAGGCCAAGAGTTGCGCGGGCACGGCATACAGGATGGGGGCGAAGGTCGCGGCGACCTCGGGCATGGTGATGCTGCGCCAGACGCCGGTGCCTGCTTCGGCCACACCCTGCGCGTCCGAGATCAGGAGAACCTTGCCGTGGCGGGCCATCACCTCTTGCATGTTGCTGACGGTCTTGTCGAACAAGGCATCGCGCGGGGCAAGCACGACGACAGGCACGGCTTCGTCAATCAGGGCAATGGGGCCGTGTTTCAGTTCACCTGATGCATAACCTTCGGCGTGGATGTAGCTGATTTCCTTGAGTTTCAGCGCACCTTCAAGCGCCATGGGGAACATGGCCCCGCGCCCCAGAAACAGCACATCCTGCGCGCGGCTCAGGTCATCGGCGATGGCGGCGATGGGTTTGGACAGGGTCAGCGCGTGGTTCATAAGGCCAGGAATGGCGCGCAGGCTTGCAAGGTGTTCGGCAAGCTGTGCAGCCGTCAGGCGGCCCCGGTCCGTGGCGGCCTTCAGGGCAAGCAGGGCAAGCACCGTCAACTGGCAGGTGAAGGCCTTGGTCGAGGCAACGCCGACCTCGACCCCGGCAAGGATCGGCAGCGAAAGGTCGGATTCCCGCGCGATGGAGGAGGTGGGAACGTTGACGACGCTGACGACCTTGGCAACCTTGTCCTTTGTGTAGCGCAGGGCGGCAAGGGTATCGGCGGTTTCACCTGATTGCGAGACGAACAGCGCCCATGAGCTGGGCGACATCGGCGGTTCACGGTAGCGGAATTCTGATGCGATATCGACTTCGGCTGGCAGGCCCGCGATCTGTTCAAACCAGTATTTGGCGACGTGGCAGGCATAGCTGGCCGTGCCGCAGGCGACAAGCGTGATGCGATCAACACCGGTAAAATCAATGTCTTGCGGCAGGTTGATCATGTCACCCGCAAGGTAGTGTTTCAGCGCATCTGCAATGACGGTGGGCTGCTCGGCAATTTCCTTGGCCATGAAATGCCGGTGACCGGCCTTTTCGATGCGCGTGCTGTCGATCTGGATCGTGGTCATCGCGCGGTTGGCGCGGCGGCCTTCTGCATCGCGGATATCGGCCCCCTTGCGGGTGACGATGGCCCAATCGCCTTCCTCCAGATAGGTGATGCGGTCGGTGAAGGGCGAAAGCGCAATGGCGTCTGATCCCACGAACATCTCACCATCGCCATGGCCGATGGCAAGGGGTGAGCCTTTGCGGGCGGCCACGATCAGGTCATCCTCTCCATCGAACAGGAAGGCGAGGGCGAAGGCGCCGTGCAGGCGTTTGAGGGTGGCTTCGGCGGCATCGACGGGCGACAGGCCCTGATCCATGTGCATCTTTGTCAGCAGGGCAACGGTTTCGGTATCGGTTTCCGATTCCCACGCGAGGCCCGCGGCAGCGAGTTCGGCGCGCAGGTCGCGAAAGTTTTCAATGATGCCGTTATGGACGACCGACACGGGGCCAGCCTTGTGCGGATGGGCGTTGGTGACGGTGGCCGCGCCATGGGTGGCCCAACGGGTGTGGCCGATGCCAGCCTTGCCAGCAAGGGGGTTGTGCACCAGAAGGTCGGACAGGTTGACAAGCTTGCCCACGGCACGGCGGCGGTCAAGCGTGCCGTTGTGGATGGTGGCGATGCCGGCACTGTCATAGCCGCGATACTCAAGCCGCTTGAGGCTTTCCACCAGCAGGGGGGCAACTTCGTGATGGCCCAGAATACCAATAATCCCGCACATTTACGAACCTTTCTTCGCAGCCTTGATGGCGCGCAAGCGTTCCATCAGCCGCAGGGCAAGCCCCGGTTTGTTGACTTGTTTCGCGCGGCCAATGGCAAGCGCACCCGCCGGCACGTCTTCGGTGATGGTGCTGCCTGACCCGGTCAGTGCATCATCGCCCACGGAGACAGGGGCCACCAGCATGGTATCCGACCCGATGAAGGCGCGTTTGCCGATGGTGGTGCGGTGCTTCATCACGCCATCATAATTGCAGGTCACGGTGCCCGCACCGATGTTGGTGAAATCGCCCACGTCGGCATCGCCAAGATAGGTCAGGTGGCCCACCTTGACGCCTTCGCCCAGCACAGCATTCTTGATTTCCACGAAGTTGCCGACATGCACATCCTCGGCCAATTCGGCCCCGGGGCGCAGGCGGGCAAAGGGGCCGATGTCGGACCCGCGGCTGACATGGCAGCCTTCAAGGTGGCAAAAACCCTTGATCTCCGCCCCGGATTCGATGGTCACACCGGGGCCGAAGATGACGTTGGGGCCGATGATGGCGTCGCGGCCGACAAATGTATCCAGCGCGAAGAACACGGTATCAGGGGCGGTCAGGGTGACGCCGTTCTCCAAGGCCTCTGCCCGGGCGCGGGCCTGAAAGGCAGCCTCGGCGGCGGCGAGTTCGGCGCGGGTGTTGATGCCCAGCGTTTCGGCTTCGTCACACAGCACGACGCCAGCCGAATGGCCGGCAGCGCGGGCAAGGGCGATGATGTCAGTCAGGTAGAACTCGCCACTGGCATTGGCGTTACCGACCTTGGCGATCAGGGTGGCAAGGGTTGCGGCATCTGCGCAAAGGACACCCGAGTTGCAAAGGGTGATGGCACGCTCGGCCTCGGTCGCGTCCTTGAATTCGACGATGCGCTCCAGGGTCTCGCCACTGGCAATCAGGCGGCCATAGCGGCCGGGGTCAGCGGCGTGAAAGCCAAGGACGACGACGGCATGCCGGGCGCGGGCGGCGGCCATCAGTTCCAGCGTTTCGGGGCGGATAAAAGGGGTGTCGCCGTAAAGGACAAAGGCATCGCCTTGAAAGCCGTCCAGCGCGGGCAGGGCCGTTTGAACGGCGTGGGCGGTGCCCTTCTGTTCGGTTTGCAGGGTGATTGTGGCATCGGGGTCAAAGGCCAAGGCCGCCGTGGACACAAGGTCAGCGCCGTGCCCGGTGACGACAACCACACGGTCAGGGGCCAGGGACTGACCGGCGCGCATGGCGTGATGCAGCAGCGGGGCGGCACCTACCTTGTGCAGAACCTTGGGCAGGTCGGAATTCATGCGGCTGCCCTGACCTGCGGCCAGAACGATCAACGCGAGCGCCATTTTGCCCCTTCCCTTTGTTTTGCGCACCTTCTACCGCGAAAAAGGCAGGCCGCAAGGGGTGGCTGCCTCACGGATGGTTACAGAATGCGCACGGTTGTCTTTGATCTTGACGGAACGCTTGCCGATACAAGCGCCGATCTGCTGGCGGCGGCAAATGCCTGCTTCCGGGGGCTGGGGCATGGCGATGTCTTGGGTCCGGCTGATACGCTGGTTGCCTTTCATGGCGGGCGGGCGATGTTGCGGGCAGGGTTCGCACGGCTGGCCCTGCCCTTGGATGAGGCCGAGGTGACGCGGCTTTATCCAGTGCTGCTGGCGGCCTATGCCGAGGGCATCGACCGGCACACGCGCCTTTATCCGGGTGTTGAGGCGGCCTTGGAGGCACTGCGGACAGCAGGCTATGCGCTGGCGATCTGCACGAACAAACCGGCGGGGCTGGCGGAAACGCTGGTGGGGCGGCTGGGGATACGCGGGATGTTTGGGAGTCTAGTGGGGGCGGATACCTTGCCGGTGCGCAAGCCCGACGTTGCCCCCTATCGGCTGGCGGTCGAACAGGCGGGCGGGGTCATGGGCGCGTCGATGCTGGTGGGCGATACCGAGACCGACCGGCTGACAGGGCGGGCGGCGGGCGTGCCTGTGGCGCTGGTGACGTTTGGGCCGGAGGGGCGGGGGGTAGAACGGCTGGGGCCAGAGGCCTTGCTGGATCATTATGATGATCTGGCGGGGGTGGTGAGTGGGTTGCTGGGGTGAAAAGGCAGGGGGCGCGCGCGCCAAGTCGCCTGCGCGCAGGCGACAGCCAAGGCTGATTTTTCAAAGGGGCCGCTCATCCCTCCCTCCGGTCGGTCTTCGCTTGTGACCTCAGCGAAGACCGACCGAAGGGAGGGATGAGCGGCCCGATGCGGCACCAGTCATCTGCCGGCGCGGATATTTGGGTAATGGTGAAAGGCGAGGTCAGACCGGCTGAATGGTCACCGCAGTGCCCGAAGCCGACACCATCATCATCGATTCGCCAGACCCCACGGCGCCGTAATCCAGATCTACGCCGATGATGGCATTGGCCCCGCGTGCATGGGCCTCGGCCTCCAGTTCCCGCAGTGCTTCATCCCGCGCGTCGCGCAGGACCTTTTCATAGGCCCCGGCGCGCCCGCCGACGATGTCGCGGATCGAGGCGAAGAGATCCTTGAAGATATTGGCCCCCATGATCGTCTGGCCGGTGACAATGCCGTGGTAGGCGGTGATGCGGTGGCCTTCGATTGCTGTGGTCGTGGTGATGATCATGGGCGGTGCTCCGGGCTGTGGTGTGACACAGCTAGGATTGGCCGGGCCTGCCTGCAAGGTGCAGGTGGTTGACGGTGGGCAAGGCCGGGGCCATACCGGGGGCATGCGCGCCGCCTCCCCCCATGCCGTGACATTCGTGCTGATCACCGTGTTTCTGGACATGGTAGGTTTTGGTCTGATCATGCCGGTCCTGCCCGCGCTGATACAGGACGTCGGCGCGATGTCGGTGGCGGATGCCACGCGTATTGGTGGCTGGATGTTTGCGGCCTTTGCGCTGACGCAGTTTGCGTTCAGCCCGCTGATGGGCAACCTGTCAGACCGGTTCGGGCGCAGGCCATTGCTGCTGCTGGCGGTGGCAGGGCTGGGGGTGGATTATCTGTTCTCGGCCTTGGCGCCTTCGGTATTCTGGCTGTTTGTGGGCCGTGCGGTGGCGGGCCTGTGCGGATCATCCTTTGTGATTGCGAATGCCTATATCGCCGATGTGACGGCACCCGAGGACCGGGCGAAAGCCTTCGGGATGATCGGCGCGGCGTTCGGCGTGGGCTTTGTGCTGGGGCCGGCGATTGGGGGCCTTTTGGGCACATATGGGCCAAGGGTGCCGTTTTATGTGGCGGCGGGGGTGTCGATCCTGAATCTGATCTATGGCTGGTTTGTGCTGCCCGAGACCTTGGCGCGCGAAAAGCGCCGGGCGTTTGAATGGCGCAGGGCCAACCCGTTTGGCACTTTGGCGGTGTTTCGGACCTATGCGGGCGTTTTGCCACTGTGTGTGGTGTTCGGCCTCTATTTCTTTGCGAGCGCAATTTACCCCGCGATCTGGCCCTTTTGGGGTGAGGCGAAGTTTGGCTGGGGCACGGGGATGATCGGCCTGTCGCTCGCGGCATTTGGCATCATCACGGCGGTGTTTCAGGGGTTTGTGACGGGGCCAGCGGTGGCGCGGTTTGGTGAGGTGCGGGTGGCGGTGATCGGCATGGTCAGCGCGGTGGTTGCGGCGGTGGGTTACGGCTTTGCGGGTGGCCTTGGCATGGTCGTGTTCTTCATGCTGGTGCATGGGCCAGAGGGATTCGTGCATCCGATGCTGACGGCGATCATGTCAAAGGCGGTGCCAGATGATGCGCAGGGCGAATTGCAGGGGGGGATTTCATCGGTGATGAATCTGGCCATGCTGGCGGGGACGGTGTTCTTCAGTCAGGTCTTCGCGCATTTCATGGATGAGGCCAGGGCGCAACCGTCACCCAATGTGGCGTTTTTCGTGGCGGCGGGCTTGCTTGCGGTGATATTGGCCCTGTTCATGGCAACCAAACCAAAGGCGGCGCATGTCTGAGCGGTTCCCCGAAAAGTTTACGGGCAGTTTCACGCAGCAAGAGCCGATCCCGGAAGAAGGGATCGCGGCGGCACTGGCGGTGCTGCAGCACGGGCGGCTGCATCGCTATAACGTGGCAGCGGGCGAGGTGGCCGAAACGGCGCTGCTGGAAGAGGAATTCGCTGATCTGGTCGGCGCGCGGTATTGCGTGGCGGTGGCCTCGGGTGGTTATGCGATGTGCACGGCCTTGCGCGCGCTTGGCGTTGGGCATGGTGACCCTGTGCTGTCAAACGCCTTTACCCTTGCACCGGTGCCGGGGGCGATTGCAGCAGTGGGGGCGGTGCCGGTATTCGTCGAGGTCACGGATGACCTGACGATTGATCTGGATGATCTGGAGCGGAAAGCCAACCAAGCGCGCGTGCTGCTGCTCAGCCACATGCGCGGGCACATCTGCGATATGGACCGCCTGATGACGATCTGCGATGCGGCGGGTGTGCGGGTGATCGAGGATTGCGCGCATACGATGGGCGCGCGCTTTCGCGGCGTCCCATCAGGGCGGCATGGGGTGGCGGGCTGCTATTCGATGCAGACCTACAAGCATATCAACAGCGGCGAGGGCGGGTTTCTGGTGACGGATGACGCGGTGGTGGCGGCCAAGGCGGTGCTTCTGTCAGGGTCATACATGCTGTACGGGCGGCATCGCGCGGCCCCTGCACCCAAGGTGTTTGAAGGGCTGCGGCTGGACGTGCCGAATATCTCTGGCCGCATGGACAACCTGCGCGCGGCGATCCTGCGGCCACAGTTGCGCCTGCTGGAGGAGCGGCGCTTGCGCTGGCTGGCGCTTTATCAAGGGCTGGAAGCGGGCCTTCAGGATGTGCCGGGCCTGCGGCTGACGACAAGGCCGGAGGAGGAGCATCTGGTGGGATCATCCTTCCAGTTCCTGCTGCCGGGGTGGGAGCCTGCGCGCATGGCGGCGCTTGTGGCGCGCTGCCTTGCGCGGGGGGTCGAGCTGAAATGGTTTGGCGCGGCGGACCCCGTGGCCTTTACCAGCCGCTACAGCCATTGGGCCTATGCCAACCCGCCGGTGCTGCCGCAAACAGACCGCGTGCTGGCCGGGCTGATTGACATGCGGGTGCCGTTGACGTTTTCGCTGGATGATGTGGCGCTGATCGCGCGGATTATACGCGCCGAGGTGATGTCCACAGCGCAAGCCGAACAGTTCGAGGTCGCGGCGGCGAGTGGCGGGGATTGAGGTTTGGCCGCATTCCGGGGCCGCGCTGGCTGCATCGGCTGCGCCGGCGCCTGATGTGGCTGCTGGTGGCGATTGTGGCGGTGCCGGGGGCGCTGGATGTGCTGATCGGCCTTGCGCACCCCTTGGCCGACGGGCGGCAGACCTGCCGCGTGGTGCAGGTGGTGGATGGTGATACCCTGCGGCTGTGGTGCCGGGATACGGGCCTCCAAAGCGCGCGTCTGACAGGGTTTGACGCGCCAGAGTTATTCTCGCCCAAGTGCTTTGCCGAAACTGTCGCGGCGCAAAAGGCCAAATGGGCTTTGCGCAGGGTGATATGGCAGGCAGACGGCTTGCAGTTGGCACGTGAGGGCGAAGATCGTTTTGACCGCGCGCTGGTAGGATTGTCCGATAGCGGCGGGCCGCTGGCTGCACGCATGATTGCGGCGGGGCATGCGCGGGAATACGGTGGCGGGCGGCGGGATGGCTGGTGTGGAGGATAGGATGCGGGTGAAGCGGATCGGGCGGCTGTCGGCCGAAGTGCAGGTGGGCGATCTGACAGTGATTGCGCTGTCGGATGGGCAGACGGTGATGCCGTCCACGCATCTGTGCGGCATGGATGGCGCGCCTTTGGCTGACCTGCCGGGTGCTGATCTGGTCGACGGCCAGCTGCGCCTGCAGGTCACTGCCTTTGTGGTCAGCGGCCCAGAGGGCTGTTTGCTGATTGACAGCGGGGCAGCCGATGCATGGCACCCGTCGCTTGGCCTGTTGCCGCAGGCGATGGCCGAAGCCGGGATTGCGGCAGATGACATCACGGTGGTGGCGCTGACGCATACGCATGTGGATCATATCAGCGGGCTGACGCGCAGCGATACCGGCTTTGCCTTTCCGCAGGCGGACAGGGTCTTTGTGCCCGAAGCCGAAATGGGCCTGTTCCGCGCCGAACCCCGCATGGCCCGCGTGCTGCCCCGCGCCGTGATGATGCAGCCCGGCGAAGGCATCATGCCCGGCGTGGTGGCCATTGCCGCCCCGGGGCATGAGGTGGGCCATACGGCCTTTCTGGTGGGCGGCAGCCTGCTCATCTGGGGCGATATCATCCATCACCCTGCGATCCAGTTCGCGCGGCCCGCGGTGACGTGGAGTTATGATACAGACCCTGCACAGGCGCGGGCGACACGCGCCTCACTTCTGGCGCGGGCAGCGGCCGAGGGCTGGTTCGTGGCCGGTGCGCATCTGGCCTGGCCCTGCATCGGGCAGGTCAGCGTGGCAGGCGACGGCTATGCCTTTCATCCGGTCAATGCGCCATCCACAGCGGTTTACTGACCATAGGGCGAAGTGCCGCCAAGGCTGCCGTTGGTGTGGTCCATCAGCACGGCGCACAGGCAATCCACGTCCGTGCAGGCATCGCGCGTGGCAATAAAGCCGTTATCCATCGGCGGGGTGGCCAGATCAACCGCACTGCCCGTTGCATTCTCATAGGCATAGACCCAGGCGAGCGTATCCAGCCGCGCCATTTGCCACAGGCCATCACCGGCAGTTTCGGCGGAAAGGCAAAGAAGCTGATGGGCTGGGATCGTCGGGGCATCGCAACGGATATCCGACAGGACCGTGCCATAGCGGGGGTCAAGGTCAGCGATGCGCGCCTGAATGGCCGCAAGATCAATGTCGCATGTCTCGGCAGCAGCCGGGCTTGCAAGGAAAAGACAAAGCAGCACGCGATGGTAAATACGGTGGATCATTGCAAATCCCTCGACAGCTAGACGCGGCCAGCATTCCAATGCCCCCTTGCAGCGTCAAGGTCAGGAAACCCACTCATGCCCTTTCAATGTTGCCCAAATATCCTCGCCGAAGGCTCCCACCTTGCAACCTTTCCCCACCCCTCAAATCCTTCCGCGGCAGCGCCGTTGCCGCGTGCCTCAATGGCCAAGGCGACGGCGGCCCCGTTCTGGCCCACCCCAATCGTCGCAGCCCCCTGATTTCCTGCGGGCTTTGGTTGACCCCGCCGGGGGGGCGGGGTAAACCCTTGGCCCAAGGGATAAAGCGGCCCGGCAGTGGCCCTGATCCGTCGCCAGACAGCAAGGGATGTGACATCCTTTGTGCCAGAGAAAAAAGGAGCGCGCACCTTGGACCTTCTTCTAAGGGAATATTTGCCGATTCTGGTTTTTCTGGCCATCGCCGTGGGACTTGGCCTTGTCCTCATCCTTGCGGCCGCCGTGCTGGCCGTGCGCAACCCGGACCCTGAAAAGGTCAGCGCCTATGAATGCGGGTTCAACGCCTTTGACGATGCCCGCATGAAATTCGATGTGCGCTTCTACCTCGTCTCCATCCTGTTCATCATCTTTGATCTTGAGGTCGCTTTCCTGTTCCCCTGGGCCGTCGCCTTTGGCGAGATCAGCATGACAGCCTTCTGGTCGATGATGGCCTTCCTTGCCGTACTCACGATCGGTTTTGCCTACGAATGGAAGAAGGGGGCCCTGGAATGGGAGTGATGACTGGGGCCAATACCGCAGGCGGTGACGGTGACGTTGCAACCCGCGCGCTGAATGCAGAGTTGCAGGACAAGGGGTTCTTGCTGACCTCGACCGAAGACATCATCAACTGGGCGCGCAACGGCAGCTTGCACTGGATGACCTTTGGTCTGGCCTGCTGTGCCGTGGAAATGATGCACACGTCGATGCCGCGTTATGACCTTGAACGCTTCGGCACCGCCCCACGCGCCTCTCCGCGCCAGTCGGACCTGATGATCGTGGCAGGCACGCTGACCAACAAGATGGCCCCGGCCCTGCGCAAGGTCTACGACCAGATGCCGGAACCGCGCTATGTGATCTCCATGGGCTCCTGCGCCAATGGTGGGGGTTATTACCACTACAGCTATTCGGTCGTGCGCGGCTGTGACCGGATCGTGCCCGTGGATATCTACGTCCCCGGCTGCCCACCGACGGCTGAGGCGCTGCTCTACGGTATCCTGCAATTGCAGCGGAAAATCCGCCGCACCGGCACATTGGTGAGATAAGCGATGAGTGAAGCCTTGCAAGAACTTGCCGCCTATCTGGAACTGAAGCAGCCGAATGCCGTCATGGCGACGACGGTCGCCTTTGGTGAGCTGACGGTCTCGGTGCAACTGTCCGCGCTGGAATCGCTGGTCGAGTTTCTGCGGCTTGATGCCAGTTGCCGGTTCACGTCGCTTGTCGATATCACGGCGATTGACCACCCTGATCGGGTCGAGCGCTTTGACGTGGTCTACCACCTGCTGTCGATGTATCAGAACCACCGGCTGCGGCTGAAAGTGGCAGTGCGTGAGACGGAGATGGTGCCGTCGATCCACGAGATCCACCCATCGGCCAATTGGTTTGAACGCGAAGTCTTCGACATGTTCGGCATCCTGTTTTCGGGCCACCCCGACCTGCGCCGCATCCTCACGGATTACGGCTTTCGCGGGCACCCTCTGCGCAAGGATTTCCCGACCACGGGGTATACCGAGGTGCGCTATGACGCCGTGCAAAAGCGCGTGGTCTATGAGCCGGTGTCGTTGGTGCAGGAATACCGGCAGTTTGATTTCCTTTCACCATGGGAAAGCGCGAAATACGTCCTTCCGGGTGATGACAAGGCAGGGGCAAAGTGATGGCTGACGGGGATATCCGCCGCAACACGTATGACGACGGGTCGCGCGATGCCCTGACGGGCGAGCAGCAGATCCGCAATTTCAACATCAACTTCGGCCCGCAACACCCTGCCGCGCATGGCGTTTTGCGTCTGGTGCTGGAGCTTGACGGTGAAATCGTCGAACGCTGCGATCCGCATATCGGCCTGTTGCACCGTGGCACCGAAAAGCTGATGGAAAGCCGCACCTACCTGCAGAACCTGCCGTATTTCGACCGGCTGGATTATGTGGCGCCGATGAATCAGGAACATGCCTGGTGTCTGGCGATTGAGCGTCTGACGGGCACCATCGTGCCGCGCCGTGCGCAACTGATCCGCGTGCTGTTCTGCGAGATTGGCCGTGTGTTGAACCACCTGCTGAACGTCACGACGCAGGCCTTGGACGTAGGCGCGCTGACGCCGCCGCAGTGGGGGTTTGAGGAACGCGAAAAGCTGATGGTGTTCTACGAACGGGCCTGTGGCGCGCGCCTGCACGCGGCCTATTTCCGGCCCGGTGGCGTGCATCAGGACCTGACCCCG
>JALOSO010000271.1 GCA_025458385.1 Paracoccaceae bacterium
CCGGGCCTGCTTGCGCGGCTGAACCCGGCGGGCGGGGCTGTTGGCAGCCTGACGGGCGAAACTGACCCGCGCAGCTGGGGACAGGCGATCGAGACGGCCCTGGGCCAGCGTGGGTCTGACGCCGCGCGCCGGGCTGCGGCAGAACGTGCGGTTGGTATTGCGCGGGCGCAGGGCTGGCGCGACAACCGGCTGGCCTTCAGCTATTATGCGCTTGGCCGCGTGAATGTGGGCAGTGATGTGCCACAGGCGGTGATCGCCTTTGCCGAGGCGCAGCGCATCTATCAGGGCCTGCCGGGCGGCGCAGTGCATGCGGCACATGTTGACATGCAGATGGCAGCCTTTGCGCTGTCTTCAGGTCAGGCGGATGAGGCCATGCGCTATACCGACCGGGCGATCCCGGTGGTACGGCAGGCGGAAAATGCCGCACTTCTGGCGACGCTGCTGCTGCTGAAGGCCGAGGCGCTTGACCTCGCGGGGCGCGGGGCCGAGGCCAGCGCGCTGCGCCTCGACACGGCAGACCTTGCGCGCTATGGCTTTGGCGGCGACGCACAGGTGCGGGCGCGGACATCCGAAATCGCGGCCCTTGGGCGGCGGGGCGGACGGGGCTGATGCACCCCGCCTGCCGGACAGGCAAGGGCGGGGACAAGGCATGATCGTGATCGCAGGGCTGGTGCTGGGGGCGACCTTTGGTGCCGTGACGGCGGCGCGCCGGGGGGGCAAGCGGCTGGATATCCTGCAATACGCGGCAGGCTATGGCATTGCCTTCTGTCTGCTGGGCGTGTTTCTGACGATCTTCATCGAGCGCATGGCAACCTGACCGATGTTCCTGCGGTTTTTCGAGACGTTGCGAAAAACCGGGGTGCCCGTCTCGCTGCGCGAATTCCTGACCTTTCTGGAAGGGGTAGCCGCCGGGCTGACGACGCATGACGTGACGGCCTTCTATCATCTGGGCCAGACAACCATGGTCAAGGATGAACGCTGGCTGGATCGCTATGACCGGGCGTTTGCCGCGTGTTTTCAGGGCCTTGACGATATTCCGGCCGCAGATGTTCTGCAGGCGCTTGACCTGCCTTCGGACTGGCTGACGAAACTGGCGGAAAAGCATCTGACGGCCGAGGAACGCGCGCAGGTGCAGGCCCTTGGAGGGTTTGAAGCGCTGATGGATACGCTGCGCAAGCGACTTGCAGAACAGCAGGCACGGCATCAGGGCGGATCGAAATGGATCGGCACTGCGGGAACCAGCCCGTTTGGCGCCTATGGCTATAACCCCGAAGGCGTGCGGATCGGGCAAGAGGGCAGCCGGCACCAGCGCGCAGTCAAGGTCTGGGACAAGCGGACCTTCCGCAATCTGGATGACAACCGCGAGATCGGGACACGGACGATCAAGGTGGCCTTGCGTGCGCTGCGGCAATGGGCCCGCGACGGGGCGCGGCAAGAGCTTGATCTTGATGGCACCATCCGCGCGACGGCGCGGCAGGGCTGGCTTGATGTGCAGACACGGGGCGAGCGGCGCAATGCCGTCAAGGTTCTGATCTTTTTCGACGTCGGCGGCAGCATGGACCCGCATGTGCAGGTGATGGAAGAGCTGTTCACGGCGGCCCGGTCGGAATTCCGGACGCTGACGACCTGGTATTTTCACAATTGCCTTTACGAAAGGGTCTGGCGTGACAACGCCCGCCGCTGGGAAGATCAGGTGTCGACATGGGATGTGCTGCGCACGCACGGGCCTGAGACGCGGGTGCTGTTCGTCGGGGATGCGGCGATGAGCCCGTATGAAATCACCCATCCGGGCGGGGCGAACGAACATTGGAACACCGAGGCCGGGGCGATCTGGTTAGGGCGGGCCTGTACGCATTGGCCGCGCCATCTGTGGATCAATCCGGTGCCCGAGGCGCATTGGGGCCTTACGCATTCAACGCGGCTGATCCAGCAGATTTTCGGTGATCGGATGGTGCCGATGACGCTGGAAGGGCTGGCGCGCGGCATCCGGACATTGCGTTAGGCGCAGACCGCCCCATATCTGCGGCATGATCAAGTTCCTGCCCATCCTGCTGCCCATCCTTTACGCCCTGCTGATGTACCGCTTTTCGGTCTGGCGGACGAAGGCGATGCTTGATGCGCAAAGCACGCCACTGCAGGATCCCGCGATCATGGCCGAGGTGCGTCGGCTGGCGCAGGCGCTGGAGTTGCCCGAGATCAAGGTGCAGGTGTTCGAGATTGCGCCGGTGAACGGATTGGCGGCACCCGACGGCCGGATTTTCCTGACGCGGGGTTTTGTCGACAAACACGCGGCGGGCGAGGTCACAGCGGCCGAACTGGCATCGGTGATCGCGCACGAGTTGGGGCATGTGGCACTTGGCCATACGCGGCGGCGGATGATCGATTTCACAGGGCAGAACGCGGTGTTTGCGGTGCTGTCGGCGGTGCTGAACCGGTTTCTGCCGGGGATCGGCGTGTGGATCGCGAATGTTATCGCCTCGGCATTGGCCGCGCGCATGTCGCGGCGGGATGAGTTTGAGGCGGATGCCTATGCATCGGCACTGCTGGTGAAGGCGGGGATTGGCACGGGGCCGCAAAAGACCCTGTTTGCCAAGCTGGGCGCGCTGACAGGCGGCGCGGGCGCAGGCATGCCGGCATGGCTGATGAGCCACCCCAAAACGCCAGACCGGATTGCAGCGATTGCGGCAAACGAGGAAAAGTGGGGCGTGGCGGCAAGCATGGATGTTGCGCGGGAATAGACTGGGCCATAAGCCCGTCATCCGTTCAGCATTGCCTTGCCAAGCCTTGGCAGACCCGCCCGTTTCAGGAAGGCACGGATCGACACAGGATCGCCCGGCGCGCGGGCCATGGCTTGGCTCACCGCTTCGGCAACGGGTGCGGCGTTCTGCGACCATAACTCCCACAGCATGCCATCTGGGTCGCGGCGCTCTAGCCCTTCGGCAGCAAGGATATGGCGCGGAAAATCAGCTGCGTTGAAGGTGACGATGGCATCTGCATGGCCCGCAATGGCGGCGGCAAGGACGTGCACATCATCGGGATCGGGCAGGTCAAGCCGCGTGGCCAGGCTTTCCCAGCCCCGCACCATGGCACGGGGAAACTGCGCCTGCATCGCGGCGCCGATCAGCCGCGCCTGATCCTCGGCGCCCTTCTTGCGCGCAGCCCGCGCCCATTCCTCTAGCACGCGGGCCGACCAGAGCGGCGCAAATGCGCCCCGTGCCGCCACGCCCAGCAGGATGTCGCGCAGGGCGTCGGGGTAGATGACGCAGGTATCAAGGAACAGCTTCACCCGTTGGCTCAGCCATCCAGCCGGAAGAACAGCGCCTTGAGATAGGCACTTTCGGCCAGTTGCGGCAGCATCGGGTGATCAGGGCCTGCAGCACCCGTATGGATCAGCTGCGCGCGCCGCCCGCCCCGGCCAATGCCACGGGCGGAGGCATTGCGAAAGGCGGTCAGATCAGCGGCATGGCTGCAGGAACACAGCACAAGATATCCGCCGGGGGCCACCAAGGGGGCAGCCAGCCGTGCGACGCGTTCATAGGCGCGCAAGCCCGCCTCAAGCGCGGGTTTGGCGGGGGCAAAGGCGGGCGGGTCACAGATGACAAGGTCAAAGCTGGCACCTTCCGCGCCAAGCTGTTCCAGCACGGCAAAGGCATCACCCTGCCGTGTGGCAAAGCGGTCAGCAAAGCCACTGGCCGCAGCCCCCTGCCCGGCCAAGGCAAGGGCCGTGGCAGAGCCATCCACGGCAAGGGCGGACTGTGCCCCGGCAGCAAGTGCTGCAAGGCCAAAGCCGCCGACATGGGCAAACACATCCAGCACACGCGCGCCGCGGGCAAGGCTGGCGGCAAAGGCATGGTTGGGGCGTTGGTCAAAGAACAGGCCCGTCTTTTGCCCGCCAATAACATCGGCCATGTAGGTCGCGCCATTCATTGGCACCGGGATCGGCGCCTCTACCCTGCCCCGCAGCACAAGCGTTTCTTCCG
>JALOSO010000043.1 GCA_025458385.1 Paracoccaceae bacterium
CCGCCTGCTGGCGCGGTTGTGACATGTCATCGTTTTGACCTTTGCCTGCCAGTCGGGGTATAACGGCGATGGTAAGGGCAGGGGCAGCGTGTGATACGATTCATCGGGTCATTTCTGGGCGGAATTTTCACCATGGTCACCATGGGGTTGCTGTTTGGCGCCCTGACCATCGGCGCGATTTTCTATGCCTATTCCTATGATCTGCCCAGCCATGAAAGCCTGGCGCAATACACGCCGCCCACAATCAGCCGCATCTATTCCGGCGAAGGCGCGATGATTGACGAATTCGCCAATGAACGCCGGCTTTTCGTGCCGATCGAGGATATTCCTGATCTGGTCGTCCAGGCCTTTGTCAGCGCCGAGGACAAGAATTTCTTCACGCATAATGGCTATGACGCGGCCGGCATGGTTGCGGCCCTTCGCGATGCCGTGGTGTCGCGCGGCGACAATGTCCGCGGGGCCTCGACCATTACCCAGCAGGTGATGAAGAACTTCCTTCTGGATGGCGGGCGCACGGCGGAACGCAAGATCAAGGAATTGATTCTCGCCTCGCGGCTTGAAGAAACGCTGAGCAAGGAAAAGATCCTTGAGTTGTATCTGAACGAGATCTTTCTGGGTCAGAACAGCTATGGTGTGGCGGCGGCCGCGCAGACCTATTTCAACAAGACGCTGGATCAGCTGACCCCGGCCGAGGCGGCGATGCTGGCGTCGATGCCGCAGGCGCCGGGGCGTTATCATCCGGTGACCGCCAAGGAACGGGTGACAGAGCGGCGGAATTACGTGCTGCGCGAGATGTGGCAGAACGGCTATATCGATCAAGCGACCTATGAGGCAAATGCGGCCGAACCGCTGCGATCTGTGCAGAACGGCGACTATGCCGGGTTCCGTGCAGCACTTCCGCCGCGCGACTACTTTACCGATGAAATCCGCCGTCAGCTTTCAGGCACCTTTGGCGAAGAAGAGTTTTTCGGCGGTGGCCTGTCAATTCGGGCGACTGTCGACAGCAATCTGCAGGATGCAGCGGCACGGGCGCTGCGCCGCGGGCTTGAACGCTATGACCGTAGCCTTGGCCGTTGGCGTGGCACCGGGCAGACCATTCCGCTCGAGGCGCTGACCGCCGATGGCTGGCGCACAGCACTGGCCGATATCGAGGTGCCGCGTGACATTGACGGCTGGTTCCCGGCGGTGGTGTTCGAAGTGGGCGATCAGGAAATGCGCATCGGCATCGAAGGGGTAACGCCGACAGAGGCCGAACCCCACGTCGTGCCGCGCAGCGACATTGACTGGATGGCCGGTTCGTTCGTTGACAATTTCAAGCCCGGCGATGTGGTGCATGTGCGCCGTGTGACAAGCGATGAGGATGACAGCTTTGTCCGCTGGTCGCTGCGGCAGGTGCCCGAAGTGCAGGGTGCCTTCATGGCGATGGACGTGAACACCGGCCGCGTTCTGGCGATGCAGGGTGGCTTCAGCTATCAATTCTCGGTCTTCAACCGCGCGACGCAGGCGACGCGGCAGCCGGGGTCTTCGTTCAAGCCGTTTGTCTATGCGGCAGCGCTTGACAGCGGGTTCAGCCCTGCGACCATCGTCATCGACGCGCCGATCGAGATCAACACGCCGGAAGGGCTGTGGACACCGCAGAACGCATCTGAACGCTTTTACGGCCCGACGACCATCCGCACCGGCCTTGAACAGTCGCGCAACCTGATCACCATCCGCATCGCGCAGGAAATCGGCATGGAAACCGTTGCCGGTTATGCCGAACGCTTTGGCGTTTATGACCGGATGAACCCGTTCCTCGCCAATGCGCTTGGGTCACAGGAAACCACGCTGTTCAAGATGGTCGCCGCCTATGCGATGTTTGCCAACGGTGGCGAACGGGTGGAGCCCACGCTGGTTGACCGGGTGCAGAACCGCTTTGGCGAAACGATCTATCGCCATGACCAGCGTATCTGCGAAGATTGCAAAAGCGGTCCGCTTGCCGCCGGGGCAGGGCCGGCGATCGTGTCAGACCGTGAACGCGTTATGGATGCGATCACGGCCTATCAGCTGACCTCGATGATGCAAGGCGTTGTGCAGCGCGGCACGGCGCGCGGCATCAATCTGCCCGTCCCGATTGCGGGCAAGACGGGTACGACGAACGAGGCCAAGGATGTGTGGTTCGTGGGCTTTTCGTCGAACATCGTGGCGGGCTGCTATATCGGCTATGACCAGCCGCGCACGATGGGTGACAGCGCCAGCGGCGGGGGGCTTTGCGGCCCGGTGTTTGAAAGTTTCATGAACGTGGCCATCTCGGAATATGGCGGGCGTGAATTTGACGTGCCCCCCGGTGGTTACTTTCAGAACGTTGACCGCTTTACCGGTGCGCGCCTGTCGGATGGGGCATCGGGCGAAAATGTGGTGGCCGAATATTTCCGTGAAGGCGAAGAATCGCTGGTCGGTCTGGATGCGATCATCATCGACGGCGGCTTTGGCATGGGGTCGAACCTGCCCCTGTTTGCCTATGGCGAAACCGATGATGGTTCGGGCGGCGGCGGTGCGGGCACAGCGACGGTGACCACATCGTCAGGCGAGGCGCGGGTGGTGCCGCGCAAGGCCGATTTCGGCACGCTCAGTTCCGGCGGGTTGTACTGACCGGTTGGCTTGCCGACCGCGGGCCAAATCGCTATCACCCAGCAAAATTCCAGACGGGACAGACCGATGCGCGCCGAGACGCAGAACCATATCGATGCGATCACCAAGACACTGACCCTGCTGGGCCAGCGGCTTGATCTTGAAACAGCGCCGCACCGGCTTGAGGAATTCGATGCGCTGATCGAAGCGCCCGATCTGTGGAATGACCCGGCCAAGGCGCAAAAGCTGATGCAGGATCGTCAGCAATTGATCGATGCGCTGTCCACCTACCGGCTGATCGACACGGGCCTGCGTGACAATGTCGAACTGATCGAGATGGGCGAGGCCGAGGGCGACGCCGAAATCGTGACCGAGGCCGAAGCCGCGCTGAAGGCCTTGGTCGAACTGGCCGCAGCGAAAGAGCTTGAGGCCTTGCTGGACGGCGAGGCAGATCGCAACGATACCTTCCTTGAAATCAACGCGGGTGCGGGTGGCACGGAAAGTTGCGATTGGGCCAGCATGCTGGCGCGGATGTATGTCCGCTGGGCCGAGGCAAAGGGCTATACCGTTGAACTGCAGTCGGAAACGCCGGGGGAAGAAGCGGGGATCAGGTCTGTTGCCTATAAGGTTTCCGGCCATAACGCCTATGGCTGGCTAAAGTCCGAGGCCGGTGTTCACCGGCTGGTGCGGATCAGCCCCTATGACAGTGCGGCGCGGCGGCATACGTCATTCAGCAGCGTCTGGGTCTATCCGGTGGTCGATGACAACATCGAGATCGATGTGCAGGACAAGGACATCCGCATTGATACCTACCGGTCATCAGGCGCAGGTGGCCAGCACGTGAACAAGACGGACTCGGCCGTGCGGATCACCCATTTTCCGTCCGGGATCGTGGTCACCTCATCGACCAAATCGCAGCATCAGAACCGTGATATCGCGATGAAGGCGTTGAAAAGCCGCCTTTATCAGATGGAATTGGACAAACGGAACGCCGCGATCAACGAGGCACATGAAAGCAAGGGTGACGCGGGGTGGGGCAACCAGATCCGGTCTTATGTGCTGCAGCCCTACCAGATGGTCAAAGACCTGCGCACCGGCGTGGAAACCAGCGATACGGGCGGCGTGCTGGATGGCGATCTTGACCGGTTCATGGCGGCGACGCTGGCAATGGGTGTCTCGGGCAAGGCCCGGGCCGATGCGCAGTTTGACGACTGACGCCTTGATCTGCCGCAAGGTTTGCGCGCGCGCGGCCTGCTAAACGGATCGTCCGTGGCAGGACCGGGGCCGGATCAAGGGGGGCACAGGCAAGAGATGGCAGAAGAACTGCAGCCCGCGCCTGTGCAGATCATGCAGCTTGACCTGTCTGATCTGCGGTATGCGCTGCGGGCCGGGTGGCTGGATTTCCGGCAGGCGCCGCTTTATGGGCTGTTCTTTTCGGCCGTCTACGTGCTGGGCGGCTGGCTGATCCTGTGGGCCGCGACGACCAAGGGGCAAATCTGGTGGACACTGCCCGCAAGTGCGGGGTTTCCCATCCTGGGCCCGTTCATCGCCTGCGGGTTCTACGAAATTTCACGCCGCCGCGAACGGCAGGTCGCCCTGGACTGGCGCGGCATTCTGGGGGTGATCTTTCGCCAGAAGGACCGTCAGCTGCCGTCAATTGCGGCCTTTGTCGTCATCTATTTTCTGTTCTGGAACTTTCTGGCCCATATGCTCTTTGCGCTGTTTCTGGGCCGCACGACGATGACGAATGTCAGCTCATCCCTGGCCGTATTCCTGACGCCCGAAGGGTTGGCAATGCTGGCCCTGGGTACCCTGGTCGGCGGGCTGTTTGCAGCGCTGCTTTATGCCTTGATGGTTGTCAGCATTCCCATGCTGCTGGACCGCGAGATTGACTATGTCACCGCGATGCTGACCTCATTTGCCTTGGTGCGCGAGAACCCGCTTCCGATGCTGGGCTGGGGGGCGCTGATCGCGGTGTTCCTGTTTTTGGGCATGTTGCCATGGTTTCTTGGGTTGTTCGTTGTGCTGCCGGTGTTTGGCCATGCCAGCTGGCACCTTTATCGCCGCGCCATCGCCTGACGACGACAGCCGTTCAGGCCCCCGAACGAAACCGGGCGCCCCATGGCAGGGGCGCCCGTGTGTTCAGAAAGCCGTGGAGGCCCGCGGTGTCGCGGTCAGGCCTCGGACTTGCTGGCGTCGGTGAAGGTGGCCATGGCCGCCGGTGCCGCAAGGGCAGGGCGGTTGTTTGCCAGCGGGTCTTCCTGCCGCTGGACCGATCCTTCGAAATGCGCGCCGGATTCGATGGCAATCGTCTTGTGGATGATGTCGCCTTCGACGCGCGCGGTCGATGTCAGGCGCACCTTCAGCCCGCGCACGCGCCCGATCACCCGGCCGTTGACGACAATGTCATCAGCCATGATTTCGCCGCGAATGGTTGCGGTTTCACCCACCGTCAGCAGATGCGCACGGATATCGCCTTCAACCGTGCCTTCCACCTGAATGTCGCCTGTGGTTTTCAGGTTGCCGACCACCGTCAGATCAGCCGACAGAACGGATGTGCCGGCCTTGCCCTTTGGGGCCGAGGGTGTGAAATCCATGCTTGGACGTGTCGTTTCCGGCATCTTGGCCTTGTCCCCTTCAGGTTTGGTTGTGCCGGGTTCGTTGATGCGGCTTTTAGAGAACATCTTGGCCTGCCTTTATAAAGGTCATCGGGTTGATGGCGGTTCCGCCGATCCGGATTTCATAGTGGAGATGGGTGCCGGTCGACCGGCCTGAGTTGCCCATATCACCGATCCTGTCGCCGCGCGATACTTTTTGACCAACGCTCACCTGAATGTCGGAAAGATGCGCATAGCGGGTTTCAATGCCAAAGGCATGCTGGATCTTGATCAGCCGGCCATAGCCATTATCCCAGCCGGCATGCACCACCGTGCCGCTGGCCGTGGCATAGATTGGCGTGCCATAGGCCCCGGCCATATCCGTGCCTTCATGCATCCGCGTGCCCCAGCCCTTTGGGTCGCGCCGATAGCCAAAGCCGCTGGTCCAGCGGAAACTGTCGCGCACGGGCATGGCGAAGGGCGCCTGCTCGGTTGCCAGCCGGTAAAGGTTCATCCGGTCAAGCCCGCCAAGAATCGTGTTTGCCCGCAGTTCTTCCGGTGTCGGGGCCGCGCCCGATGTCGACAATGACAGTGGCGACAACGGCCCGCCTTGGCCTGAATAGCCGCGCCGCACCTGATCCAGCAGATCGTCGGGCGACATGCCTGCCGCGCGGAACATGTTGTCCAGCGGCTCCATCGAGATGGTGACCGCCTCTTCCAGACGGGCAAAGATTTCGTCGTTGCGGGCCCGCAGTTCGCGCGCCGCCGTCTCCATTGCCGCCACACGTTCGGCCGCCTGATCTGCCGCACCTTCCATCAGGTCGCGTTCCGACGCGGTATCGCCAAGCGCATCGGCCAGCATGGCAACGGTTGCCTCGGCGTCGGCCGCGCGGTCACCATCCGTGCGGGTAGTGCCCGTCTGCTCCGACAGCGCCGCCGTTGCCGCCGCAGCAGCATCACGCGCTTCGTCCCGTGCCTCGATCGTGCCGCGCAGGGTGTTCTGGATCACGTCAATTCCGGTTTCCAGTTCGCGCCGCCGGTCTTCGCTGGCCAGCAGGCGTTCCTGCATGACCGAGACCTGCTCTAGCGCAAGGTTGAAGCGTTCCTGCGCGCGCGCCGCCTCTTCCGCGCGCAAATCGCGGTCGGCGGACAGGGCATTCAGGCGTTCCTCGAACATGGCCCGCTGCCGAAACGCCTGTTCACGCGTCGAACCGGCACTGACCCAATCCATCAGGACGATGGCGGTGGCAACGATGCTCCAGGCGGCGACAAGCGTGATGCCGGTCAGCGCAATGGCCTGGGTTACAGGTTTCAGCCGGATATAGCGGGTTTCGGTATCGGATTTGAGGTAAAGCCGCTGTTCGGGCAGACGCTTTTCCAGCGCTGCATTGATCCGATAAGACAGGCGACTGAACACGAGGGCATTTTCCGTAAGTTGATGCGGGCTGCCCCGCGCCTGACGGTGGATATCGACCGCCGCCTCAACCTGCAAGAAAATTGACCAGCCGGATGAAAAGGCGCGCGGTCTGTTGCCAGTATCGGCAAGATTTTGCCGATACCCCGGCGTCAGGCCACGGGGGTGGCGGCCCCATCGGCAAGGGGCCAGTAAAAATCAGGCGGCAGGCCTGCCTCGGCCCGCTTCTCGGTATTGAACGGGGGTTTCAGGCTGCCGTGGAAATAGCGCCGGACAAGCCTGTGAAACGTCTCTTTCGGGTCCAGCCCATCGCGCCCGCACAGCCAGTTGAACCATTTGGAGCCATAGGCCACATGCGCCACCTCTTCGCCGTAGATCACGGTCAGTGCATCAACGGCCTCGGTCACGCCGGCCGCGCGAAAGATGTCGATCATGCCGGGCGTCACATCCAGCCCGCGCGCTTCCAGCACCATCGGCACCACGGCCAGCCGCCCGTGCAGATCTTCTGCCGTGTCAAAGGCCGCGCGCCACATGCCCGCATGGGCAGGCATGGCGCCATAATGGCTGCCCAAGCTTTCCAGCACGTCGCAGATCAGGTTGAAATGCTTTGATTCCTCATCCGCGGCCTTGACCCAGTCATCATAAAACCCCGCAGGCATCGGCTGGTCGGCAAATCGTGCAATGATATCCCAGTGCAGGTCCACCGCGTTCAGTTCAATATGTGCCACCGCATGCAAAAGCGCGATCCGCCCGGTGGGTGATCCGGGGCGGCGACGCGGCACATCGCGCGGATCAAGCAGGTCTGGCTTGGCTGGCCGTGCGGGCTGCGCCGGTGGGGTGGCCACGCCAATGGGCAAGGGCGCGCCCGCTGCGCGCGCAGCGAACCACGCCGCCGCATGCGCACGGCTGAGCGCCGTTTTCGCCCGCCCATCAGCCGTGGCCAGCACCTGCACGGCCATTTCGGATAAGCTCAGCATCGCCGTGCCGCGCCAAATTTTTTCGAAAAAATTTGCAATTTCCTTCGAAGGAAATGGGTGCTGGCCCGACCGTGCATCACAATGCCTGTGCCGCCGCCAGCACCTCATCCGCGTGGCCCTTGACGCTGACCTTGTTCCACACGCGCGCCACCTGACCCGTGCCG
This sequence comes from Paracoccaceae bacterium, assembly GCA_025458385.1. Taxonomy (GTDB): domain Bacteria; phylum Pseudomonadota; class Alphaproteobacteria; order Rhodobacterales; family Rhodobacteraceae; genus JAAFHS01. The sequence continues at coordinate 7,763 of JALOSO010000043.1, forward strand.
TCGATCAGCACGGTCGTGCGCTCAATGCCCATGTAGGTCTTGCCATACATGCTTTTCTCCAGCCAGACGCCGTAATCTTCGCAGGTGTGGCCGGTTTCGTCAGACACCAGCGCAATCCCCAGCCCGTGTTTCTTGCAGAACTTGTCATGGCTTTTCACGCTGTCTTTTGACACGCCGATCACCGTGGTACCTGCCGCCGCGAAATCGGCCATGCGTGCGTTGAAATCCTGCGCCTCAAGCGTGCAGCCGGGCGTGTCGTCCTTTGGGTAGAAATACAGCACAACCTTGCCCGGCCGCAAAGCCGACAGCGTCAGCGTGGCCCCGCCATCACGCGGCAGGGTGAAATCCGGGGCGGGTTGACCGGCAGTGATCATGGGCGGCTCCTTGCTATCACGGTTTGTTGCACTTGGCGTTGTAGCGGGCTTGCGGGAAAGATAAAGGCGGGGCAGGGCGGAAATTCCGCCAGCAGGGGCAAGGCGATTGGGCGCGGCAAAGAATGACGCAGGCATGACAAGCGAAGAGGCCAGCGCCCCGCCTGCTGCGCCACTGCGCCCTGCGCGCGCCGACAGGCGACATTACTTTTGGGCGATGCTGCGGTCAGTGCTGGCCATGATCGCCTTTCTGGGTCTGCTGGTGGGCGGAACGGTCTGGGGGGTGCTTGCACTTTCGGGCAAGACGATGCTGATGCCGCGCTGGATCGTGGATGGCGTTGAAACCCGCATGACGGCTGCAATGCCGGACAACATGGCTGTCTCGCTGGGCGAGGTCGAGGTTCTGGTGGATACGAACTGGGTGCCGCGTCTGGCCTTGCGTAACCTGCGTGTGCTGGGGGACGGTGCAGTGCCCTTGCTGTCACTGCCCGAGGCACGGGTGGTCTTTGATGGCGCCGCCATCACAAGCGGCACCCTGCGCCCGGCAACGATGCGCCTTGATGGGGCGCAAATCGCCCTGCGGCGGGATCGGGACGGGCGGTTCAACGTGGATATCGGGTCGGGGCAGGCGCTGCAGGTCGACAGTTTTGCCGATTTGCTGGATCAGGTGGAACGCAGCTTTGATCTGCCGGCCTTGCAATCCCTGCGCAGTATCGAGGTGACGGCGTTGTCACTGACGCTGACCGATGATCTGACCGGTCAGGTCTGGCAGATGGGGGATGGCCGTCTGGCCATCCTCAACGAGGCCGAGACGCTGGCCGCTGAACTGGGCGTGTCGCTGACCGGGGGCAGGGGGACCGGCGGACAGATCAGCATGCGCTTTGCCACTGACAAATCGGCGCCCACAGCCCGGATTGCGGCCGAGGTGACAGGCATCGCGACCACTGATCTTGCCGCGCAGGTGCCGCAACTGGCGTTCCTTCAGGTGTTGCAGGCCCCGCTTTCGGGCGCGTTGACAGCAGCCCTTGGTGAAGACGGGGCAATTGCCACGCTGGACGGCGCGCTTGATATCGGTGCGGGCACGCTGAACGCTGCGGCGGGTGCAACGCCACTGTCCTTCGAACGCGCCTCGCTGGGCCTGTCCTTTGTTCCGGCCGAGGCGCGGCTGCGCATCACCGACCTTTCGGTCAAAAGTGCGACGGCTGCGTTTGACGCGGCGGGGCATGTGCTGTTGCAGGATGCAGCGGGCCACCCTGTGACGGGCGCGCGCACGGGGGCCTTGCCTGCAGCCTTCGTCAGCCAGTTGCAGCTGCGTGATATCCGTATCGACCCCGAAGGCCAGTTCGAAACGCCTGTCACCTTTGGCACGGGTGCGCTGGACATGCGCCTGACGCTTGATCCGTTCCGGATTGATGTGGGCCAGCTGGTGCTGACCGAGAATGATCAGCATTTGCGCGCGGCAGGTTGGGCCACGGATGCCGGTGCCGGGTGGGAAGCCGGGCTTGACGTTGTGCTGAACGAAATTCCAGCCGACCGGCTGATCCGGTTGTGGCCGCTGCAACTTGTGCCAAAGACGCGCGAGTGGCTGGCCGCGAACGTGCAGCAAGGCTTGCTCAGCGATGTGAAAGGGGCTGTCCGGATCGGCCCTGACGCGCCGCCACGCCTGTCACTGGGATACGAATTCAGCGGGGCCGAGGTGCGATTTCTGCGCACCCTGCCGCCGATTGCGGCGGGCACCGGCTATGCCGTGCTTGAGGGTGCGCGCTATCTGATCGTGCTGGACAAGGGCACCGTCACGCCGCCCGAAGGCGGGCCGATTGACGTGGCAGGGTCGGTCTTTCGGATCGATGACATCACGGCGCGGCCAAATGTGGCCCGGATCGACCTTGCGACGCGGTCAAGCCTGACGGCGGCCTTGTCGCTGCTCGATCTGCCGCCCTTCGGCTTTATGGCCAAGGCTGACCGCCCGGTCGATCTGGGCGAAGGCGAGGCGACGGTGCAGACGCGGCTGACCATCCCTTTGGTGGCGCGGGTGCAGGTGGCCGATGTCGATTATGCCGTGACCGGCGTGATCAGTGACTTTTCCTCGGACAAGCTGGTGGCAGGGCGCCGGATCCAGGCCGAACGCCTGACGCTGTCGGCCGACCCCGGCGGGATGGCAATTTCGGGGCCTGGGCGGCTGGGCGCCTTGCCGTTTGACGCGACCTACACCCAGGGCTTTGGTGCCGATGCGCGCGGGCGATCACAGATCACGGGCACGATCACACTTTCTGCGGCCGCCGCAGATGACATCGGGCTGGGGCTGCCAGAGGGGATGTTGCGGGGCGAGGGGCCGGCCGATGTCACGTTGGACCTGCGGCGCGGTGCGCCAGCCGAATTGACATTGCAATCGGGGTTGCGGGGGATCGGGCTATCCATACCGGCCCTTGGCTGGGCCAAACCGCGCGAGACCCGGGGCGAGCTGACGCTGGCGGCAACACTTTCCTCTCCGCCACGGGTAACGGCGCTTGCGCTGGCGGCGAACGGGCTGCGCGCGCAGGGCGAGATCAGTCTGCGGCCGGGTGGGGGGCTGAACGAGGCGCAGTTCAGCCGGGTGACGCTGGATGGGTGGCTTGATGCGGCGGTCACCCTGACCGGGCAACGCCGCGGGCCTGCCAGTATTGCGCTGACAGGTGGTTCGCTTGATCTGCGGCAGATGCCTGACAGGGCAGAAGGCGGTGCCGACGGGGATGGCACGGGCAGCCCCTTTACCCTGCGGCTTGACCGGCTGGTGGTCACCGATGCCATCGCCTTTACCGGCTTTCGCGGCGAATTCAGCCCGCGCGGCGGTTTGAACGGCAGCTTTACTGCGGCCGTGAATGGCGAAGGCGCGATTGCCGGCACGCTGGTGCCTGCCGACCATGGATCAGCCGTGCGGATCCGGTCGGATGACGCGGGCACGGTCATGGCAGCGGCGGGGGTGTTTACCGCGGCGCGCGGTGGCCAGCTGGACCTGCAGCTGACACCGCGGCCAAGGGCCGGACATTATGACGGGCGGGCAGAAATCGCGCAGGTCCGGGTCCGGAATGCCAATGTGCTGGCCGAACTGCTGAACGCGATTTCGGTTGTGGGATTGCTGGAACAGCTGAATGGCAGCGGCATCGTCTTCAACAACGCCGAGGTCGATTTTCTGCTGACACCCCAGGCGATCGAAATCTCGCGCGGATCGGCCATCGGTGCCTCACTGGGCGTGTCGATGGCCGGGGTTTATGCCACGGCCAGCCGCGAGTTGACGGTGCAGGGCGTGATTTCACCGATCTATCTGGTCAACGGCGTGGGGGCTGTGCTGACACGGCGCGGCGAAGGGCTGTTCGGATTCAACTATCGCATGACGGGGCCCGCGGATGATCCACGCGTCACGGTCAACCCGCTGTCGATTTTGACGCCCGGGATGTTCCGCGATCTGTTCCGCCGCCCGGCACCGGTGCTGGGAGGCACGGAATGAAACTGGACGATTTCGATTTTGATTTGCCCGAGGCGCTGATTGCAACACGGCCTGCGCGGCCCCGTACATCGGCCCGGCTTCTGCTGGCGGAAGGTGACGCCATCACCGACTTGCAGGTGCGCGATCTGGTCGATGTGTTCCGCGCGGGCGACAGGCTGATCCTGAACAATACCAAGGTCATTCCCGCGCGCCTGACCGGGCAGCGCCAGCGCGGCGCGGCTGTGGCCAAGGTGGAAGTCACCCTGCTGGAACCCGCACCAACCGGTTGGCGCGCGCTGGCCAAACCCCTGCGCAAGGTAGAGCTGGCTGAGGTGATCCGGTTTTCCGATCAGCTGTCGGCAACTGTGACGGCGAAAACCGAAACCGACCTCACCCTTGCCTTCAACCTGACGGGCGATGATTTCGACGCTGCCCTGAACGCCGCCGGGGCCATGCCCTTGCCCCCCTATATCGCCGCCAAACGCGCGCCCGATGCGCAGGACCGTGACGATTATCAGACTGTCTTTGCCCGCCATTCCGGGGCCGTGGCTGCACCGACGGCGTCCTTGCATTTCGACCAACCCTTGCTCGCCGCACTTGCCGCCAAGGGCGTGCAGTTCAGCGAAGTCACCTTGCACGTGGGGGCGGGCACCTTTCTGCCCGTGAAGGTGGATGATGTCACCACCCACAAGATGCACGCCGAATGGGGCGAGGTGACGTCCGAAGCCGCCGCCGCGATCAACGCAACCAGGGCCGCAGGTGGCCGTGTGATCCCCGTGGGCACCACAGCCCTGCGGCTGATCGAAACTGCGGGTCGGTCGGGGCAGGTGCAGCCATGGCAGGGGCCAACGGATATCTTCATCTATCCCGGCTTTGACTTCCGCATCACCGATGCGCTGATGACGAATTTTCACCTGCCGAAGTCGACCTTGATGATGCTGGTGTCGGCTTTGATGGGGCAGGACCGTGTGAAAGCCATCTATGATCATGCCATCCGTCATGGCTATCGGTTCTTCAGCTATGGTGATAGCTCACTTCTGATCCCGCCTGCCCCGGACTGAAAATTTTAGTACTAAAATTTTTAGTCCCCGTCTGACCGATCTTTCGCTGCCAAAGACCACCCCACGAGCTGACCAAAAATTTTCGCCGAAAATTTTTGGCCCCGCACCCGGAGCCGCCGATGCTGAAGACCCTTGCCCAGACCTGGCCCCTGCTGCTGGGTGTCATGCTGCTGATGGTCGGCAATGGCGTGCAAGGCTCACTTCTGGGCATCCGCGGCAATATCGAAGGCTTCGGCACCTATGAAATCTCTGCCGTCATGGCCGCTTACTTTGTCGGCTTCCTCGGCGGCACCACGCTTGCCCCCGAAATGATCCGCCGTGTCGGCCATGTGCGTGTGTTTGCCGCCCTCGGCTCGATGATCTCGGCCGTGCTTGTGCTGTATCCGGTGTTTCTGGATTGGACCGCATGGGCCATCATGCGCGTCATCATCGGGTTCTGCTTTTCCGGCATCTACGTTTGCGCCGAAAGCTGGCTGAACAACACCGCCAGCAATGAAACGCGTGGGCAGGCGCTGTCAGCCTACATGATCGTGCAGATGATCGGCATCATCGCGGCGCAAGGCCTGCTGGCGCAAGGTGACCCTTCCGGCTTTACCCTGTTCATCATTCCCTCTGTGCTCGTCTCGCTTGCCTTCATGCCCTTGCTGCTCGCCGATACGCCCGCCCCGACCTTTGGCACAATCAAGCGCCTTGGTTTTGTCCGGCTGTTTCGGGTGTCTCCCTTGGGCTGTGCCGGCATGTTGCTGACCGGCGGCATCTTTGCCGCCATGTTCGGTATGGCCGCTGTCTGGGGCTCCATGGCTGGCCTTTCCGTCGCCCAGATCGCCCTGTTCGTCGCCGCCACCTATGCCGGCGGCCTTGTGCTGCAATACCCGATCGGGCGGCTGTCTGACCGCATGGATCGCCGCCTGTTGATCCTGATCCTGTCAGTCATCGCCACGGTCACCATGCTGATCGCCACCTTTGCGCCCTTGCCGTTCAGCGTGCTGCTTCTGGTCGCTGTTTTGCTTGGCGGCATCACCAACCCGCTCTACTCTCTTCTGATTGCCCATACCAATGATTACCTTCCCAAAGAGGAAATGGCCGGAGCTTCTGCTGGCCTGATTTTCCTGAACGGCCTTGGCGCCATTGCCGGCCCCCTTGCCACCGGCTGGCTGATGGAGGTTATCGGCCCGGGCGGGTTCTTCCTGTTCATGGGCCTGTTGTTCGCTGCGCTCTCGGCCTACGCCGCCTGGCGCATGACGCGCCGCGCCGCCCCTGCGGAAACCGGCACATTCACCGGCCTGTCACCCAACGCATCCTCGCTTGCCGTCGGGGCTGTCATCGAACGGAAAAACTGATGGCTGATCCTGTCGAGGTCCTTGATTTCTGGCTTGGCGAGATTGGCCCTGAAGGCTGGTACAAAGGCGGTGCCGAACTTGATGCCCTTTGCCGTGATCGCTTTGGCGATCTTTGGCAGGCGGCGCATGACGGCGGGCTAGAGCACTGGGTCGATGG
>JALOSO010000272.1 GCA_025458385.1 Paracoccaceae bacterium
TTCGTTCTTCATGGTGGTCACGATTGCGGTGCGCCCGCCCTGCACCGCCGCGCGCGGGGCGGCCTTTGGCGCACTGACCGGCGGGCGGACCGGGTTATGCCCCAACAGATCGGCAAAGGCGATCAGGTCTGCATCCTCAATCAACGATGTCTTGGGCGCAAGTTCGCTGCTGGCAAAGCCCGCGACGCGCAGGCCCATTGCCCGCCAGAACGGGATTGCCCGGCCGGGATCAGGCTTTGCATAAGACACGCGCACCATGCGCCATGTTGCATCAAGGCCGGCAACCGCAGGCGCCACGGCGGGGTGGTTGCCCCGCCCGGATGCGCCAGGGGTAAATCCGCCGCCCGGCCAGCAGCACGACCCCGCCCTTGGCCTGCACGCAGGCGTCAAACGGATTGGCGGCTGCGGGCGGGATGATGTCTGTCACATCCAGTGTGACCACCGCGCGCGCCTGCGCCAGAAACCGCCATTTCAGCCATTCGAACAGCACGCCTTCGCCCAGCGGTGCCCGCCAGGCATCGGGGGCAGGCGGGGTCATGCGGTCTTTGCCCGGCGCATCGGGGGCAAGGTAAAGGTGGTTTTCCGGGCCCAGACCGGGTTTGCCAAGCGGATAATCCAGGTCGATCACGACAATCCGCAGGTCTACCGGCCCCAGGGCGCGCGCAAGGTCTGCGGTGAATTGTGCATCTGTCGGCAGGCGGTTGACGATCAGCGCGGCCTGCAGCCCATGGGTTTCCGCATGATAGGTCAGCCAGCTTGCAACCTCGGCCACCGGTTCCTCGATCCGAAAGGCCAGCGCCGTGTTCAGCCCCGCAAACAGTGCGGTTTCCGCCGCCGACACGGCAACCGGCAATGGTGCGGCGTCCTGCAGCGCCAGCCGGGCGGGCATGCCATCTGCCGCTGCCTGCGTCGTCACCATCAGGCCGCCCGCAATGGCGCGCAGCTCCTCGGGGCGCAGACAGCCGGGCGCACCATCCGGCGCAATTGCCGCGACCTGCGCACCTTGCCCGAAAAACAGCCGCAGCCGCCCGTCTGGCCCGGCCACCGCATCAATCAGGCGCGGCAACCGGTCATCGGGCAGGGCCTGCGTTGCCACGCGGCGCGTGATCGGCCCCGCATTGACCAGCCCCTTCATGCCCATGCCAAAACCAACCTTTTATCCGTGATCTTGCTGCCACCTGTGACGGGCTTATCACAGCGCCGGATCATCGCAAACCATGCCTGCGCCAAGATTGTTTCCAATTGACCGCATATTCGCGCATTGTTGCCAGAGTGTAGCAAAATGACCCGCCTTGCGGCGGTCAGACAAGTTCGGCGATCAGGCCGACAGCGAAAAGGGCAGGCGATGACGACGGAATATCAGATTGGCGCGCTGTGGATCGGGGGCGAGTTAAGCTATCTGGAGCAGCTTTGCCTCAAATCCTTTGTCGATGCAGGCCAGCATGTCAGGCTTTACACCTATGAGGGCGTGACGAACGCACCAGCGGGGGTAGAGCTGTGCGACGCCAATGCGATCTTGCCGCAGACGGGCTTTCTGCGTCACAGCCGCACCGGCAGCCCGGCGCTGCATTCCGATCTGTTCCGCTATCACATGCTGGCCAAGGTTGACCGCATCATCTGGGCCGATACCGATGCCTATTGCGTGAAGCCCTTTACCACGCCAACCGGGCATTTCTATGCGTGGGAATCCGAAACCGGCCTGAATGGCGGGGTGCTTGGCCTGCCGCAAGACAGCGCAACACTGGCGGCGCTGCTGGAATTCACGGCGGATGAACATGCGATCCCCAGCTGGTATGGGCCAAAATATCAGGCCGAACTGACGGAAAAGGCTGCGGCAGGCATGCCGGTTTCGGCCGGGGAAATGCCCTGGGGCGTCTGGGGGCCGCATGCGCTGACGCATTTCCTGAAGGCCACGGGCGAGGTGCGCCATGCCTTGCCGCGGGTGGCACTGTACCCCTTTGCCTATGAGGACCGCCGCCTGATGCTGCGCCCCGGTCTGGATGAGACCGCCTATGTCACGGATGAGACCTTTTCCATCCATTTCTACGGGCGGCGCATGCGGTCGCGCATTCTGGCCAAAGAGGCGAACGGCATTCCCAAACCCCGCAGCCTGATTGGCCGCCTGCTGGAAAAACACAAGGTTGATCCGCGTGCAGCCCCCCTGCGCGGCAAGCACGACCCCGAGGATGAAGACGCATGACCCCGGCGCCGGATGACAGCCTGCTGGACCGGCTGGGCCTGACCGAGGTTGGCGTGATGGTCGATCTGGGGGGCACGGCCACCGCGCTGGCGCAGGCGGCGCATGCACGGTTCGATTGCGACGTCGATCTGGTGCAGATTGATGCCGAAGGCCGGGTCGGGCAGGGCGCGGACCTTGCGACCTGTCAGGCGGACCTGATCGCAGCCGGTGTGCCCGAAGACCGTATCCGCCTTGTCAGCCGCCCCGAAGATCTGCGGGCCGGCGGCCTTGTCGCCTGCCCGGGGCTGTTTGGCGATGCAGCCAAGATCAAGCATCTGGAACCGCTGTTGCCGCACCTGATGACCGAAGGTGATGTGCTGGTTCTGGACATCCGCAAGGGCAGCGGGGCCTATCCGCTGCTCAAGCCCTATGGCACGACAGATGATCTTTATGCGGTCAACCGCCCCGGTGCGCTGGTGACACGGGTGGCCTTTCGCGCGGGGCCAAAGTTGGGTCAGGTGAACGAAAGCTGGGCGGACATCGCCCGAACGCTGGCGGGGACCGATGGCTTTTACCGCGAGAACCGTTATCACAGTTTCCTGTTCATGCCGCGCAGCGATACGCTGGTTGTGACCTTTGACAACCTTGATATCGCCATGGAAAAGCGTGAAGACCGCAGGCCCTGGGGGTTTTCGTTCATCGAAAAGCAGGGCTGGTCGATGCTGGGCGTCATGGCCAATGGCTGGACCTGGTACCGCGACCCCTGGGTCTGGGCGCAGTTTGACAATCTGCGCGACACAGGTTTTTTCGCGCAGTTCAAGCGCGTGGTGTTTTACGGCGCATCCATGGGTGGCTATGCCGCCTGCGCCTTTGTGGCCGCCTGTCCGGGGGCCGATGTGCTGGCAATCTGCCCGCAGTCAACTTTGGATAAGTCGATCGTGCCTTGGGAAACGCGCTATTACACCGCTTGGGGGCGTGATTATTCCGGGCCCTATGGTGATGCGGCCGTGGTGTCGGGCGCGGCCCGGCAAGTCACATTGCTTTATGATCCCTATGAGCCGGGTGATGCCGCCCATGCCGCACGGTTTACCGGGCCGAATGTGATGAAGCTGCGCGCGCCCCTGATGGGCCACAGACTGGGGTCCAGCCTGCAGCAGATGGGTGTGCTGGCGCCGATCACGCTGGCCGCACTTGGCGGAACCCTGACGGAACTGGCGTTTTACCGCCACCTGCGCGCGCGCAAGACATTCCGCCGGTATCAGACCGAACTGTTCAAGCGCGCCATGGCCAAGGGGCGCCATGGCCTTGCCCGCAAGGTCGGCCGCTGGGTGCTGACGCGGGGTGACAACCGCTTTATCCGCAAGGCCATGATGGGGTTGTAGGGTGACCCCGCCCCGGACGTGATCCGGGGCTTCTGGTCAGGGATGCGGCCCCGGATCATGTCCGGGGCGGGGTCTTGATCAGAAGAACGCCTGCAGCCCGGTGATTGCGCGCCCCAGGATCAGGGCATGCACGTCATGTGTGCCTTCATAGGTGTTGACCGTTTCCAGATTCACCATGTGCCGCATCACCTGAAAATCCTCGGAAATGCCGTTGCCGCCATGCATATCCCGCGCCATCCGTGCCGCATCCAGCGCCTTGCCGCAGTTGTTGCGCTTGACGATCGAAATCATTTCCGGCGCCGCATTCGCCTCGTCCAGCAGCCGCCCCACACGCAAACTGCCCTGCAACCCAAGCGAAATCTCCGTCATCATATTGGCCAGTTTCAGCTGGAAAAGCTGCGTCTGCGCCAAGGGTTTGCCAAACTGCTTGCGGTCCAGCCCATACTGCCGCGCCGCATGCAGACAGAATTCTGCCGCCCCCATGACGCCCCAAGAAATGCCGTACCGTGCACGGTTGAG
>JALOSO010000273.1 GCA_025458385.1 Paracoccaceae bacterium
CTTGCTGTTTGAAGCTGTGATGACCTTCCTGTTTGTCACGGTCATTCTGGGTGCGACCGGTGCCGGGTCTGCCGCCGGGTTTGCGGGCCTTGCCATCGGTCTGACGCTGGCTGCGATCCACCTTGTCGGCATCAATGTCACGGGTGTTTCGGTCAACCCGGCCCGGTCCATCGGCCCGGCGCTGTTTGTCGGCGGCACAGCGATCAGCCAGCTTTGGGTGTTCATCGTGGCCCCGCTGGTTGGCGGTGCGCTGGCGGGCCTTGTCTACAAGGCTGGCCTGACCCGCGCGGATTGACCCACCGCGACGACAAACGAAGAAAGGGGGCCGCAAACCGGCCCCCTTTTTTTGCATCCGAACGCTGATCAGCCGATCAGTATGCCGGCTTTGCCATAGGTTTCGTCATAGTGCCGCTTCAGCCGCATCAGCGCGATCCGCAGCACGATCTTGCCTGACCGCGACGCCCAGCCCATCCGCTTTTCCGCTGTCTCGATCCCTTCAAGATAGCAGCACACCCGCAACACCACATCGCCCAGGCCCGGACCCAGATCACGCAACGCCAGCGCCACCCGGTCACGTGCGGAACGCGGCCCTTCGGCCACCCCGGCATCCGGGCGAAAACTGCCGCGATCACCGGCTGTCAGGAACCTGTCCCAGTTTTGTGCCACGCGCGGGCCCATCTGTGCCAATTCGAAATCCTCACGCAACCGTTCGGCCGCCTCGATCATGTCGGCTTCAAGAAACAACTTGCCATCCCGGTCACGCCGCCGCCCCAGCACCGCAATCGGACTTTCCGCCATGTTATAGCGCATGCGCCGTGTTTGCGGGCCATCCTGCACCACCCGGCTGTCCCAGTCGCGGTGCTGGTCGGCAAAGGGGGTCGCCGCCTCGGCCAGGCCCGGGTCGCGATGCGCATCGGCCAGATCGAGCATCCGCTTCAAGGCCGCGCGCCCGACGGTCGTGATCTCGTAGGTCGTCACCCGGCCGGTTTTGCGCGGTGCAATCCAGTCCTTCAGCACAAAGGCCTGTGCAACCGCGCGTTCGACCACACCGGTCCGCGTTGAACGCCCGTCGGGGAATTCACGCAGCACGATTGCCTTTTCCATCTCGGGCGCAATCGCCAGGAATGCGCCGGTTTCGGCCAGACGCCGCAGCATCCTGCGGCCTTCGCGCTGCAGGGTTTCATCATCAATCATCATGGCGGCATTACGGATCGGCGCAGTCATGGCAGTGCTGTCCTTTCGGATGGTGGTGATGGCGTTGCGTGATTTCGGCAGGACTGCAAGGCCGATTGCCGTGATCGCTTCGTCGATCAGCGGATCATCGCGGCGGCTTTCCAGCCGGCGGACCTGCCGCAGGACCGTCGAGGGGTGCAGACCTTCGCGGCGGGCCAGGGCACGCAGCGACAGCCCCCGGTTGATATGGTCAAGATAACAGCGCAGTGCATCCGGCAACCAGGCCGGCAGGCACGGAATAGTCGCTTCCTTCATCGCGCCTGTGGACCTCGCCCTTGGCATGGCCAGAGTTGCCTGGCCAGGGAATATACCCGCATGGGTGGCGTTCCTTCCGATCTGTTAATTGTTAACTGATTGTGGATAATTGTTCCTATTTCTTTAACAATCTTCAACCGAGCGCACGCATGATCCCAAAGATGTGCAACGCAGGGTTGTGTTGTGGGATGTTTTCCACCTCGATTCCCTTGATTGAAGGCCCATCATGCGTGACATCATCTCTGTACTGGAAACAATTCGCCGCCCCCGCCTGCTGATGCAGGCCGCCCGCCATGCATTGCTGGCCGCGCGGCGCACGCCCGGCCCGATGGCCCCTGCCCGGGCCGACCTTACGCGCCTGATCAGTGAGGAGGGTGCGCTGGAACAGACGCGCCTTGCAGGCGATGCCGATTACTCGGTTGCCCGCCATGTCGAACTGCTCGCCGCCCTGATTGCCGAAGCCAGCCGCCTGCCGCGCGTCGTCAACTGACCAGAGGAAAGGGCCACGGGCGGCATCGCCTGCCCCCCGTGGCCCCCGAAACCCCGCCTTGCCGACGCGACAGCCGCGCTAGATAAAGGCATCCGGCATGCTGGCTTTCTTGCGCGCGACATAATCTGTCAGCGCATCGCGAATGCCCTCATCCAGCGCAGGCGCCTGATAGTCACCCAGCATCTTGGTCACACGTTCGCCCGCCAGCGCCTGCGTGTCGCGCGCGCCCTCTTCGGCCCATGTCTCGAACGGCTTGTAGTCAAACAGGTCTGACCGCCAGAAGGCCGATTTGAAATTCGCCTGCGTATGTTCACACCCCAGGTAATGCCCGCCCGGCCCCACCTCACGGATCGCATCCATCGCCTGCCCGTTCGTGTCCATCATCACGCCCTGCGCCAGATGATGCAGCGTACCCAGCTGATCGGCATCCATGACAAACTTTTCGTAACTGCTGACCAGCCCGCCTTCCAGCCAGCCGCAAGCATGCAGCATGAAGTTGACGCCCGAGAGCAGCGCCATGTTCAGACTGTTCGCTGTCTCATAGGCCGCCTGCGCGTCCGGCAGCTTTGATCCGCAGAAGCTGCCGCCCGACCGGTAAGGCAGGCCCAACCGCCGTGCCAGCTGCCCCGCGCCATAGGTGATGTGGCTGGCCTCTAGGCCACGCCTGCCAACACCTCGGCCAGAACCTGCGTCAACGTGCCCGCCACCGTCACCGGCGCCATGGCGCCCCCCACGATGAACGGGCTGATGATCGCCGCCTGATTGGCCTTCGCGTAAACCTCAAGCGCCCCCATCATGATCCCGTCAAAGGTCAAGGGGCTGTTGATGTTGATCAGGCTGGTCATCACCGTGTTCTGGTCCACAAAATCCGCGCCGAACAGGATCTTGCTCATCTCGACCGAATCTTCCGCCCGGCTCGGTTCGGTTACCGACCCCATATAGGGCTTGTCGCTCAGCGTCATATGCGCCAGCAGCATGTCCAGATGCCGCTTGTTCACCGGCACATCCGTCGGCTCGCACACCGTGCCCCCCGAATGGTGCAGCCATTTGGACATATAGCCCAGCTTCACGAAATTCTGGAAATCATGGATCGTCGCATAGCGCCGCCCCCCCGCCGCATCGCGCACGAAGGGCGGCCCATAGACCGGCGCCAGCACCAGATTGCGCCCGCCAACCTCGACATTCCGCTCCGCATTCCGTGCATGTTGCGTGAAATGCGACGGGGCCGTGCTGCACAGCTTGCGCGCCAGCCCCCGCGGAATATGCACGCGTTCCCCCCGCACATCCGCACCGGCTGCCCGCCACAGATCCAGCGCGCCTGGGTTTTCAATGAAATTCACCCCGATCTCTTCCAGAACCGTTTCCGCGTTCCATTCGATGATCTGCAAGGCTTCTTCGTTCAAAATCTCAAAATTCGGGATGTTGCGCTGAATGAACCGCGCCGTGTCAAACGACACCGCCGTGCGTTCCGCCCGCCGCGCCGAACCGCCCCCGCCGCGTACCCGCCGCCCTGCAACTGCGCTTTCGTCACCCATCACCGCCTCCATTCGCTTTGCCGCCCTTATGACGCCGAACCGCCCTTCCCCTGCCCCGCAAAACCGCCGCATAGCTGCCAAAACCGACACATCCCCGCATTAAAACCGACGCCCCGCATTTTCGGTCGGCAAATATCCTCGGGGGGAAGGTGCGCTGCACCGCGGGGGGCAGACAGCCCCCCGAAAATCCTTTCTTCAAGGATTTTCTCTGCAACAGGCCTTGCGGTTCCCGCCCTCAAAAGTTACGCGCAAGCATGACACAGCATCAACGCCTTCTCATCATCGACTTCGGTTCACAGGTCACGCAACTGATCGCCCGCCGCCTGCGCGAGTTGAACGTCTATTGCGAAATCCACCCGTTCAACCGTGTGGATGATGCTTTTCTGGCCGCTTTCGCGCCCAAAGCCATCATCTTTTCCGGTGGCCCGGCATCTGTCTTTGCCGACGGTGCGCCGATGCCCCCCGCCAGCGCCTTCACGATGGGCGTGCCGGTCCTTGGAATCTGCTACGGTCAACAGGTCATGATGCACTGCCTTGGCGGGCGCGTCGAACGTGGCCACGGCACCGCCGAATTCGGCCGCGCCTTTGTCACCCCCACCCAGCAGACCCACCCCATCCTGTCCGGCTGGTTTGATACCGATACCCTGCATGGCCGCGAACAGGTCTGGATGTCGCACGGCGACCATGTCAGCGAAATCGCCCCCGGCTTTCAGGTTTACGGCACCTCGCCCAACGCGCCTTTCGCCATCACCGCCGACCCGGCCCGCCATTTCTATGCTGTGCAGTTCCACCCCGAGGTGCACCACACCCCCAAGGGCGCCAAGCTGTATGAAAACTTCGTCCGCCTTGCCGGGTTCACCGGTGACTGGACCATGGGTGCCTATCGCCAAGACGCCATCGCCCGCATCCGCGCCCAGGTGGGTGATGCAAAGGTCATCTGCGGCCTGTCGGGCGGCGTCGATTCATCCGTTGCCGCCGTTCTGATCCATGAGGCGATTGGCGATCAGCTGACCTGCGTCTTCGTCGATCATGGTCTGCTGCGGCTGGGAGAGGCCGAACAGGTCGTCACCATGTTCCGCGACCATTACAACATGCCGTTGATCCACGCCGATGAGGCCGATCTGTTCATTGGCGCTTTGGAAGGCGTGAGCGACCCCGAGGTCAAGCGCAAGACCATTGGCCGCCTTTTCATCGACGTGTTCCAGAAACACGCCACCGCCGTGGGGGGCGCGAAATTCCTTGCGCAGGGCACGCTCTACCCCGATGTGATCGAAAGCGTCAGCTTCTCGGGCGGGCCAAGCGTCACCATCAAATCTCACCACAACGTCGGCGGTCTGCCCGAGAAAATGGGCCTGAAACTCGTCGAACCCCTGCGCGAACTGTTCAAGGACGAGGTCCGCGCGCTTGGCCGCGAGCTTGGCCTGCCCGACAGCTTTATCGGCCGCCACCCCTTTCCCGGCCCCGGCCTTGCCATCCGCTGCCCCGGCGAGATTACGCGCGAGAAACTGGAAATCCTGCGCCGCGCCGATGCCGTCTTCATCGACCAGATCCGCAAACACGGCCTGTATGACGATATCTGGCAGGCCTTCGTCGCCCTTCTGCCGGTGAAAACCGTGGGCGTGATGGGTGACGGGCGCACCTATGATTACGCCTGCGCCCTGCGCGCCGTGACATCCGTTGATGGCATGACTGCCGACTACTATCCCTTTACCCACGAATTCCTTGGCGAAACCGCCACGCGCATCATCAACGAAGTGCAGGGGATCAACCGCGTGACCTATGACATCACCTCCAAACCACCGGGCACGATCGAATGGGAATAGTCCGGCTATCCGGCCAACTGCTTTGCGCCACTGACGCGGATGCGGCACTGGTTGCAGCCCATGTGCCAACGCATATCGCACTCAGCCGGGCAGAGCCCGGATGCATCACTTTTGATGTGGTGCAAACGGCTGATCCGCTGATCTGGCAGGTCGATGAATCCTTTACCGATCAGGCCGCGTTCGATGCCCATCAAACCCGCACCCGCGCGTCTGCATGGTTTGCCCTGTCCGCTCATATCCCCCGGCAGTTCACCGTCACGCATGACTGACGCCCCCCACCGCCCCATGGCTGCCGCCCTGTGGATGCTTGGTTCAGCGGCGGCTTTCAGCGTCATGGCCATTGCCGGGCGCGAACTGGCCGGGCGGCATGATACGTTTGAAATCATGTTCTGGCGGTCTGTCATCGGCTTTGCCATCGTCATTGCCATTGCCGCTGCCCTGCGGCGCCTGCACGAAGTGCGGCGCGACCGCCTGCCCCAGCATATCATCCGCAACCTGTTTCACTTTACTGGCCAGAACCTGTGGTTCTACGCCATCACGCTCATCCCCCTCGCTCAGGTCTTTGCGCTGGAATTCACCTCGCCCATCTGGGTCATCCTGCTGTCCCCCCTCGTGCTGGGCGAACGCCTGACCTTGCCCCGTGTCATCGCCACCCTGCTGGGCTTTGCCGGTATCCTTATCGTCACCCGCCCTGACATGGCGCATCTGAACGCTGGCACCATCGCCGCCGCCGCAAGCGCCATCTTCTTTGCGGCTACGGTCCTGATGACCAAGGCCCTGACGCGTGGCGAAAGCATTGTCTCCATCCTGTTCTGGCTGACCTTGATGCAAATGGTGCTGGGTGCCATCTGCGCCGGATATGATGGCACCATGCGCCTGCCCGATATGGCCACCCTGCCATGGCTGGTCCTGATCGGCCTTGGCGGCATCACCGCGCATCTGTGCCTGACCACCGCCCTGTCCCTGGCCCCCGCCAGCGCCGTCGTGCCCGTGGATTTCCTGCGCTTGCCCGTGATCGCCGTCGTTGGCGCGCTGGCCTATAACGAGGCGATTGACCCTTGGGTCATCCTTGGCGGTGCCGTTATTTTCGCCGGCAACTGGGTCAATCTGGCGTATACACCAAAACCCA
>JALOSO010000274.1 GCA_025458385.1 Paracoccaceae bacterium
GCACCGGGAAACCCGGTCATGGACGTGAACTTTTGTGTCGCGCAGACGCGCCAGCCCCTGCGCGATGTGCTTTGGCTGTCAGGCCATGCAGTGCAAATGACCTTTGCCACAACCGAGCCGGGGGTGCAGGTCTATGACGGTGCGGCGGGAATCCGGCCGGGACATGGCCCCTATGAAGGCCTGGCGATCGAGGCGCAGGGCTGGCCAGATGCGCCACAGCACGCCCATTTCCCGGCGATCACGCTGCTGCCGCAGGACCGGTATCATCAAACCACCGTCTGGCAGTTTGCGGCCTTGTGACCCGGGCGCAGGGCCGCAAGCCCGGACACCGGCTGTAACGGATACAATGTTTTGATCAAACGCCATTGCCTGCAAGGCTGTCGGGTGCTTTGACTGCGGGACAGGCCGGGGCTGACTGGCCGACAGTCAAAGGGCAGGGCGGCATGCGCGTGTTCATCAACGGGTTCGGGCGGATTGGCCGGTCTGTGCTGCGGGCCTATCTGCAGTCGCCTGAACATTGGCCCGGGCTGCAGATTTCCGGCATCAACGACATCGCTTCTGCCGAAATGTGCGCCTATCTGTTCGAATATGACAGCGTGTTTGGCCCCTGGAAGGGCACGGTCGCGCTGCAGGACGACCGGCTGATCGTCAATGGCCGGGCCATGCCGCTGTTTTGCCAGCCCGATATCAGCGGCCTGCCCCTGTCGGACGTCGATGTGGTGATGGAGTGCACGGGCCGTGCCGATACGCCTGCCATCGCCAGCCGCGGTTTGCAGGCCGGTGCCCGACGGGTGCTGATCTCGGGCCCGTCGGCGGCGGCAGCCTTGACGGTCGTTCGCGGCGCAAATGATCATCTGCTGGGCCAGCAGCAGATCGTCTCGAATGCCTCTTGCACCACCAATGCACTGGCCCCGCTGGTGCGCCTGATCGATGCGGAATGGGGCGTGGTGACCGGGTCGATGACCACGATCCACTGCTACACCGGCAGCCAACCCACCGTTGATGCCCCCGCTGCCGATTTCGTGCGCAGCCGGGCCGCCGCCCTGTCAATGGTGCCGACAACAACCTCGGCCCAACGGCTGCTGGATGTGGTGTTGCCCGCGCTGGCCGGGCGTATCGCGGGGTCGGCCGTGCGGGTGCCTACGGCCTCGGTCAGCGCGGTGGATCTGGCGGTGATGGTGGCGCGCCCGCCTGACAAGGATCAGGTCAATACCGCCCTGCGCGCGGCAGGTGGTGTCATCGGTGTCACCGACAAGGCGCTGGTGTCTTCTGACCTGCGCGCCCGCCCGGAAAGCATCATCATGGCCCTGCCGGAAACGCGGATCACGGCAGGCGGGCTGCTGCGCGTCTTTGGCTGGTATGACAACGAATGGGGCTTTTCGAACCGCATGCTTGACATGGCGTTGCGCATGGGCTGACGCCGCCCCCCCCTTGATGGCACGAACGTCACTGAAAACGAGGCAAGGCAACATGTATATCCCTGCGCATTTCAAGGAAATCGACCCGGGCGAAATTGCGGCCGTCATCGCCGCCGCCCCGCTTGCCACCATTGTCGCGCAAACGGGCGACGGGCTGATCGCCAATCATCTGCCGTTGCTTGCCACACCGGATGGCACGATGATCGGCCATGTCGCGCTGGCCAATGACATGCACCGCCAGATTGCCGCCGGGGCCGAAGTGCTGGTGATCTTTCGTGGTGACGATGGCTATGTCTCGCCCAACTTTTATCCCGGCAAGGCCATCCATCACCGGCATGTGCCGACCTGGAATTATCAGGTGGTTCACAGCTATGGCACGATCAGCTGGCAACATGATGATCATGCCAAACGCGCGGCTGTCGGCCTGTTGACACGGCTGCACGAACGGCGGGTCAACGGGGCGCAGGGCTGGCGGATGGCGGATGCGCCTGCTGATTACATGGCAGAGATGCTGGCCGGAATTGTCGCGTTCCGCATCGCCGTGCATCGGACGCTGGCAAAATCGAAACTAAGCCAGAACCGCGATGCAATTGATCACGCCGGTGCCGTTGCAGGCCTGGCGCAGACTGGAAAGGCCGGGTTGGCCGAACGCATGCGGGGCCATGGTCCGGGGCGCAAAGGTGGCTGACAGCACCGAAAGGTCTTGGCCGGATCAGTAACAGGCGATCCCTGTGATCGTGCCATCGTCGCCAATCTCGAAATTCAGTCGATTGGCCTGAAAGTCGGCCGTGATGGCCGTGCCGGGCGTGATCACCCGCAAGGGCACGGCAAACCGCATGCTGTCCAGAATGCTGCGTGGATCACCGACCATATCCTGCAATTCCGCAGCACCGCAGGCATCAACACCGGGCGCCTGTTCCGGCGGGCCCAGAAAACGCGGGTCAGGTGCGCTTTGGCAGGCGGTCAGCAGGCCAAGGGCCAGCAGCGGCAAAAGGGCGGAACGGGTCATCGCGGGCCTTTTCAGCAAGGGTGGGGGGCAACGGATGAACGCTATGGCGACCCCGGCCTTCTGGCAAGCGCGCGGGCGACGTCGGCAGAAACGTGCCGGATCAGGGCATGACCGGGCGCTGCCCTTCGCCGAGCGGTTTTGCACGGCCTTGTTCCGGTCGGCCATGCTGGTCAGGCTGCAGCGCATCGTTTGGTTCTGGAAAAGGGAGTATTCTGATGACGTCCTTGAAACTGGTTCTTGTGGCGGTTGCGGCACTGGCGCTGACGGCCTGCAACGAAGAGGCCCAAGTGGCCTGCACTGCCGAAACCGCGCAGGCCAAGATGGCCGAATTGACAACCCGCATGACGGAACTTGGCGCGACCGATCCGGCGCGGCTGGAACAATTCAGCGGCAAGGCGGCAGAGTTGCAAACGCAGTTCGCCGATACGGCGGCTGATCCGCAGGCCGCCTGCGATGCAATCGATGCGCTGATGGCCGAGATGCAATAGGGTTCCTGCGGCCCGGTCACTGGCTGGGCCGCACCCGACCCCCATTGCCTTTGTCGCGCCTTTGCCCCTAGCTTGGACCAAACCTTGGGGGAATGGAACATGCGGACAAAGGCAGCGGTGGCAGTGGCAGCGGGGCAGCCGCTGGTGGTAATGGAAGTGAACCTTGCAGACCCGAAAGAGGGCGAGGTTCTGGTCGAAATCAAGGCCACGGGCATTTGCCACACGGACGAATTCACCCTGTCGGGCGCTGATCCCGAAGGGCTGTTCCCCGCCATTCTGGGCCATGAGGGCGCCGGCGTGGTCATCGCCTGCGGACCGGGGGTGAAAACGCTGAAACCCGGCGATCACGTCATCCCGCTTTACACCCCCGAATGCCGCGAATGCCCAAGCTGCCTGTCGCGCAAGACCAACCTTTGCACCGCCATCCGCGCCACGCAGGGGCAGGGCCTGATGCCCGATGGCACCAGCCGCTTTTCCATGCTGGATGGCACGCCCATTCACCACTACATGGGCTGTTCCACCTTTGCCAACCATACGGTCGTCCCCGAAATCGCCCTTGCCAAGGTGCGCGAGGACGCGCCCTTCGACAAGATCTGCTACATCGGCTGCGGGGTCACCACGGGCGTGGGTGCCGTGCTGAACACGGCACAGGTGGAACAGGGGGCCAAGGCCGTGGTCTTTGGTCTGGGCGGCATCGGGCTGAATGTCATTCAGGGCCTGCGCCTTGCGGGTGCGGACATGATCATCGGCGTGGATATCAACAATGACCGCAAGGCCTGGGGCGAACGCTTTGGCATGACTCACTTTGTGAACCCGAAGGAGATTGTAGGGTCAATCGTGCCGCATATCGTGGAGATGACGAAAACCCCGATCGACCGGATCGGTGGGGCGGATTACTCGTTCGACTGCACTGGCAATGTGAAAGTGATGCGCGACGCGCTGGAATGCACGCACCG
>JALOSO010000275.1 GCA_025458385.1 Paracoccaceae bacterium
CGGCAATCGACACGCATTCCGATTGCGCAAACATCGGGCCGGCATCCGGGATCTGGTATGGCACAGCGCCAAGCAGGAAATCGGTCACCGAAAAGGCCCACATGCCTGCATCTGCGCCAAAGGTCTTTTCAACCCGGCTGCCGGGGATCAGTGAACAGTAACAGGCGGCCGCTTCGGGGCCACGCCCGTCCTGAAACCACAGGCAGGTGCGGATGCTGTGCATGGTCATGTCCCTTCGGGCGTTTGCAGGATGCCCCGGTGAAGATCGAACGGATCGGCCAAAAGACCCCAGTCATCACCCCAGAACTGCCGCTTACAAGGGGCAATCACAAGGTCAGACGCTGCCCCGGCGGTCCCCGCCATGGCAAGACAGGGGATCACCCCCTGCATTGTGCGGGCACGCGGATCATTCGCAACGGCGTTGTCTGGCAGCAGTCACCCCTTGCTGGCAAAGCGTGTCTGGCCGGCCCTTGGGAATACAGCATACCAACCCGTCGGTATGTTTTCGGGGGGTCAGGCCATGCCCCCGTCAACAAGCCGACGGGCCAGTTGGGCATAGGCCGTTGCGGCGGCCCCTTGCCCGGCGGCAACCGGGGTGCCGGCATCACCGGCCAGTCGCACATCAATTGACAAGGGCAATTCGCCAAGGAACGGCAAGTCCAACCGCGCCGCCTCGGCGCGCACGCCACCATGGCCAAAGAGGTGTTCTTCATGTCCGCAGTTGGGGCAGATATAGGTTGACATGTTTTCGATCAGGCCAAGAACCGGCGTCTTCAGCTTGGAAAACATATCAAGTGCCTTCCTTGCATCCAGCAACGCCACATCCTGCGGCGTCGAGACGACAATCGCCCCGGTCAACTGCGTGCGCTGGCACAGCGTCAATTGAATGTCCCCGGTGCCGGGTGGCAGATCGACGATCAGCACATCAAGGTTACCCCAGGCCACCTGCGTCAGCAATTGCTGCAAAGCCCCCATGATCATCGGGCCACGCCAGACCACAGCCTCATCTTCCCGCAGCATCAGCCCGATCGACATCATCGTCACGCCATGTGCCACCAAGGGTTCGATGATCTTGCCGTCGGCACTGGCCGGGCGGCGGTTCACGCCCATCATGCGCGGCTGTGACGGGCCATAGATATCGGCATCCAGCAGCCCCACCCGCCTGCCCTGCCGCGCCAGCGCCACCGCAAGGTTTGACGACACCGTAGATTTGCCGACGCCCCCCTTGCCACTCGCGACGGCGATGATCCGGTCAACGCCCGTCAGGCGCGCCGGTCCGCCTTGCTGGGGTGTCGGGTGCTGACCGATCTTCAGTGGCGGCGGCTTGGCCGCAGGTCCATGCGCCGTCAGCACGATCTGCACGTTGTCGACCCCCGGCATTGCCCGCAGGGCGGCCTCGATCACCGGCTGCGCAGCCGACAGCTTTCGCGCCTCATCCGCATCCGCCGCCTCGATCACAAAGCGTACCTGCCCCCCTTCGACGCTGAGCGCGCGAATCAAATCGGCGTCCACGGGGTTGCCCCCGCCGGGCAACGTGATGCGCCCCAGCACCGCCATGACATCATCTTTTGTGACAGCCATCGTTTACACTCCGCCTACAGTTTTTGCATGCTTCGCCGCTTTGTTGCAAAGGGCAATAGCCGTTTTACCAAATGCTCAAAAATTGCGCGAACCATCGGAAAAACATGAATTTTTTGTGACGTCAGGTTATGCGCTTTCTGCATAGCAGCATTGCGTGATAGCGCTATTGTGCAGATGCAGCATGCACTCCATCTTGTTAGCAACGGAACCGGCCGGGCGGCATCGATGATCGCACCGGGCGCCGTGAGAAAGAAAAGAAATGAGGCTGTAGATGGCATATGTGAACAACTCCCGCGCGACGTCCTTTGGTCTGCTGGACCGGCTGAGCGCGATGGCGGCATCGTTCAAGGCACAGCGTGCACAGCGTGCAGTCTATCTGCGCACGGTGTACGAACTGAACCAGCTGACGGACCGTGAACTTTCGGATCTGGGCATTGCCCGCATCTCGATCGAGGACGTGGCCCGCGTCGCTGCGTTCGGCAAGTAAGGTTTTTGCGAGGGCCGCCACCTCCTCCCGGTGGCCCTGTAGCAAACGCGGCGGTGTCTCTCCTCCTCCCTGACACCGCCGCATTTTGATCCGACGCTGCGGCTGCAGCGTAGAAGACAGGTAAAGGGTCAGAAATCCTTACCTTGGCACACAGGACCGCAAGGTCCATCTGAATTGCAAGCGGCTCTCCTCCTCCCTGAGCCGAAGGCAAAAGCGGCGGTCCTTACCTCCTCCCGAGGATCGCCGCACCCCCTTCCGGGCCGATTGGCCCAGACCAGTTGCTGCGGGCCTCTCCTCCCAAATCGGGCCCGGGTGCAAAGGCGGCGCGCTCCACCTCCTCCCGGGGTTGCGCCGCACCTTTTTCGGGCCGAACCGGCCCACAATGGTTGCAAACGGCCCCTCCTCCTCCCTGGGCCGGTGGCAAAAGCGGTGACCGCCACCTCCTCCCGGTGGTCACGGCAAAAGGACTGCGCCCTTTCCTCCCATCGGGCGTGGGACAACGCGGCGGTGCCATCCTCCCATGGCACCGCCGTTTTCTTTTCCGGGTTGCCTGCACCCGGGCCTGCGGGCAAAGCTGCGGCAGCGGAGGGTTCATGCGCGTTTCGATGGTATCGGCAGCGGTGGTGGCGGCGCTTGTGGGGTATGGCGCGTCTGTGGCCATCGTGATTGCGGCGGCCACGGCGCTGCAGGCTACGCCCGCAGAAACAGCCTCATGGCTGCTGGCCGTGTGCCTTGCCAAGGCGATCGGGTCGGCGGGCCTGTCATGGTGGCACCGCGTGCCCATCGTGCTGGCATGGTCCACGCCGGGGGCGGCGCTGATCGCGGCGACGCAGGGCTTTACCATGGCCGAAGGCGTGGGGGCTTTCATGATTGCGGGCGCCTTGATCATGCTGACGGGGTTGTTCCAGCCCCTTGGGCGGCTGGTGGCGCTGATCCCGGATGCCGTGGCGGGCGCGATGCTGGCGGGGGTGCTGCTGCCGTTCTGCCTGAAGGGCGCGTTGGCGGTGCAGGATTTGCCCTTGGTGGTGCTGGCCATGGTGGGGGTCTTCGCGCTTGTGCGGCTGTGGAACCCGGCCTTTGCAGTGATTGCGGCACTGGTGGCGGGCATCTCGCTGGCGCTGATCACGGGCGCGGCGATCTGGCCCATGGTGCCTTTTGCGGTGCCGACACCCGTGATGATCGACCCGGTCTTTGACATGGGCACGCTTCTGGGGCTGGCGCTGCCCCTTTATCTGGTAACGATGGCGGGACAGAACCTGCCGGGGTTCGCCACGCTGCGGGCGGCGGGATATGCGGCCCCCGTGCAATCGGCGCTTGTACATACCGGCGGGATTTCGGCAATGGCCGCGCTGTTTGGCGCGCATCCGGTGAACATGGCGGCGATCACGGCGGCGATCTGTCTGGGCGATGACGTGCACCCGGACCGCACGCAGCGCTGGAAGGTGGGTGTGGTCTACGGCGTGGTCTGGGTCTGCCTTGGGCTGGCGGGGCCTGCGGTGATCTCGGTGCTTGCGGCGCTGCCGGGGGCGCTAATCAACGCGATTGTGGCGCTGGCGCTGCTGGGACCGCTGCTGGGGGCGCTGGCGTCGGCCTATGCGGTGCCGGAACAGCGCTTTGCGGCGACAATGACCTTTGTGGTGGCAGGGTCGGGCATGGTGGTGGCAGGCATTGGCGGGGCCTTCTGGGGTTTGCTGGCAGGTCTGCTGATCTGGGGGCTGGAGCGGTTGAAGCTGGCCCTTTTCGGCAAAGCGGGCTAAGGGGCTGGCCATGCTGAAAACACGCATCATCCCCTGCCTTGATGT